>NZ_JADPKH010000154.1:0-33551 GCF_023073835.1 Bradyrhizobium sp. 153
CAAATCGCCACCCGCGCCTCCAGCGCAACGGCTCCTCATCGCCTTCGCTAGACCTTCTATCCTCTGTCGCACAGCTATCGGCCGTGTGAGAAATGCGGGCTAGTGCGTCACTTGGCGTAACCCTGAGAGCGGAGCCAGGCGATCTTGCGGTCGCCGTTGATCCAGTCGTCGGCATCCGCCTTGCTGGTGAATCCGCTGATTTCGCGCTGTTCGCTGTTGGGGTAGTCTGCCAGTATCTTCCAGTCGTTCTCTGAGATCCGGACGGTTTTGAAAGTAACTTTTATTTTTGCCATGCAGCATTATGCAGGAAATGCTTCCAAAAGAGAACCCCATCTTGCAGCTCTCATGCTGGCTTCCTCCTAAGCTTGCTGCAAGGTGCTTCAACGGTGACGGTGCGCGCTGCTGAAGAACCATGCGGCTCGTAGCGAAATCGGCTTCGCTCGCTCGTTCGAGGGTTCACCTCTCCCCAGCGGGCAAGGCCTATTGCAGGTCAAGAAACGTAGCGATAACTCGCCCGGAGCCCGTCCTTCGAGACGCCCGCTTCCGGCGGGCCTCAGGTCGCTTTGTGGCGAGATATCAGACCGTCATGGTGAGGACGCCGCTGGCGCGGGCGGCTCCGGAGAATGCTTTGCATCGCCGGGCAAACATGCCGGCCGAACACCTTCGGCAACTACGGGAGAGGTGAACCTCGGCTCATACCGATTCAACCACGACCGTCCTACTTCAGGCTGCGATCCGTTGCTCGACGGAGACCGTCAGGTATTTGAGCACTTCTGCGTGCTCGAGATCAGGAACCGCGATGGCCGTGTGGTTGTACATCGCATGGCTCCGCGAGTTTGCGATCTTGTCCAGGATCTCTTTGCCTTTGACGACGTGGAGGCCCATGCCGTCTCCAGAGGGGAAGATCGCCAGCACGACGTCATAGGCTGCGATGACGGCTCGCAGCGCTTCGGCCTTGTCCTCGGCGACATCGACGAAAATACGCACGTCAGCTGCGAGTTCACGCAGCTCGTTAAAATCCAGCACTGTGGGATACTCCAACGCAACGATACTGATGCGAGATTGGAGGCGTTAGGTTACCGAAGTCTCAACAAGGTGTGCCGAGTCACAAGTTTCACGATGAGGTGACCCGCAGTGCTCTCTAAAGTGCGCGATGAATCAGGATGAACGTCATCGCGCTTTAGGTTATTGTTTGAGCATGATCTTTTCGGACAACCGCTGCACACTTTTCCGGATCTAGCGCTTGGCTTCGTCTTTGCGAAGCCGGGCCTCCGCGCTCTCGTCGACGAGCTTCAAGGCGAGGCCGTCATAGCTCAGCTTGAGGCCACGGCCGACGATCCATATCCAGCCCTCGCGGTCCTTGGCTGGCTGGGCGTTGAACTGGTCGGAGATCGATTTGACGGCGACGTCCTGCGGCCGCGGATTAGTCAACTCCGCATGGACACGCCAGACCGGACGCCTGACGTGGGCCTCGTCGCTATGGACCGTGACCTTGGCGCCATTGATGTCGCATTCGAGGGTATACGAACCGCGGATCTGGCGGCACAGATAGCGACGTTGACTGACGAGCTTGCTTGTCTCGTCGAATGTCATCCCGGGCGAGAAGCCGAAGATGTCGGATTTTTTCACGAGGGCCAATGACGCAGGCTTCAAAAAGCTCGGCTGGATGGCTACGAGGGCGGCGATTGCAACAATGATCAAGCCGGCGATGACGATAGCGATCTTCATGAGCCCCCCACCAGAAACCTCTCGACCATATAGCAGCCGCGGCGTCCTAACAGGCACCCAACAGCGAAAACCCCGCCTGGGGGAAGCGGGGCTTTCTGGTGGGGTGAAGCTTAGGGACTTCAAGAGTAAGACGCGCCAGGGGGCAAATGGTTCAACAAGTACCGGCACATGCCGTGACACCGTTCACCGGACGTCGGGAACCCCAGAGAGCCCCTGCTTGCGTTTTGAGCCTCGATAGGCTCTAAGCCCGTCACTTCATGACCTCTGGCATGAATCAGAAGCGCGCCTCCGCGGGTCCGGCCGCGTCCACAGCAGAGTTATTCGCGCGCACCCCTTTAAAGGAATTCAGAACATGGCGAAGATGACGAAGACCCAATTGATCGATGCAATTGCGGAAGGCACGCAGCTGTCAAAGAACGACGTGAAGTCGGTGATCGAATACATGGCGACGGTCGGCTACAAGGAGCTCAACGAGTCCGGCGAGTTCGTCATTCCCGGCTTCGTCAAGATGTCGGTGGTGAACAAGCCGGCGACCGAAGCCAGGATGGGCATCAATCCCTTCACCAAGGAGCCGATGCAGTTTGCGGCAAAGCCGGCGAGCAAGTCGGTCAAGGCCTCGCCGCTGAAGGTGGCCAAGGACGCCGTCTAAGACCGGAGATGGTTCGCGAAGAATCACGACGGGTCAACCGCTGAAGAAAAAGTGGTGCTCGGCGACGGCAACGCCGAACATCACCACGACGATCAGGAGAAGCCCCAGGGAGCGCCGACTGTTTTGTCCCGGCGCGCCCTGCGGTTTGCCGCAAGCGGGCACACCGAAAGACCGATCGGGATTTCGCTCTCACAGAACTGGCAGATCATCGGCGCCTCGCGCAAGTCCCGCACGTGGCGCGGGAACTCCGGGACCTAGCGCCGCGTCGCACCAGGGCGCCGGCGCCATCGAATTCGGCCGGACAATGCGACAGAGGAAAACTCGTCCTCACGGCGGTGGCCTGCCGCCCAGCCGCGGCTGAAAAGAAAAGCCCCGCGCGTTCGCACGGGGCTCTCTTGGCTGACGGCGTTGGGATTTCAGCGCCTGGCCGCTTGCGCTTGTAACGTAAGGTTGAAAATCCAAATAGCAACCGCGCCGCGAGGACGGGATATGTTCGTCAGGCGGCGCTGCCGTATGACAAGGCGCTGAAATCCAGAGCCTCCTTGGTCTGCACAGCGCGGAGCAGGTTCAAGCCGCCACGCCCTGTGGAATTTCGGGGAGGACTGGACTTTCTGTTCTCATTTTGTTCTAGTTGGTCATCTTCTCTTGGAGGTGATTCATGACCGTCGAGAAACAGCGCGAAGTGATCAGGCTCTGGAACGAGCTCAGAAAGCTCGATGGCCCGGCCGCAGAAGAGCTCCGCATCCAAATCCTCGAATGCTTTTCGGAGAAGGGCAAGGCGAAGCGGGCGGCGTGATTGGATCAGCGAACGCCATCGCTGATTGCCCTTGGAAGCCAACGTGACGGAACGAACCTGTGACGTCAGCGTTCCCGCAGCATGACATGCCCGCAATGCGCCAAGCCGATGACGGCGAACTCACCCAACAGCTTTCGATGCGAGCCGTGCCGTGAGATCGTCATCGTGTTCGCCGTCGTCTCGAAATTCTTACCGCCGAAAATTCTCCCGCCAAGGACTCGTGCGCCGAAGACGTGACGGCGCACGCTTTCACGGATCGTTAGGATTCGCGCCCCGCTGATTTTCCGATTCTGATTCGTTCTTTGCGAACGAAATGGAGTCGGATGCAGAACAAGCCACGCCTTCTGTGTCGATGCGGGACACGTCCGTCACGGCGGGGCTGCGCAGCGGTCGTCCGGTGCGTCCGCCACTCGCAGCCACGCCAAGGCAAGCTATCGGTGCCGCAGCGACCGACCTTACGTGATCGGACGTTCGCCGCGCGCCTCCTCACCGCCCATTAACGGTTGCTCCGCGCCGATTTCCCGGATTCCGATTCGTTCTTTGCGAACGAAAAGGAGTCGAAGCTGGAACAAAGGAGGTCGGGAGTAGCGGGCCGTGACAGCGCGGACCTTCCGCGCGATGCAGAAGCGGCGCACCAAGATCGCGGCGCAGCGCCTAACGAAAGCTTGGGGGAAAGCAAATAACCCTATTCGGTTAGGTTAAAAGCCCAATCGCGTTGCACTCGCCGCTACTTGGGATAGGTGTCTGGCAACGACAATCAAGAAACGACCTTGCGAGTTTGCAAGAAACGCCTTTGTCCAGAAGCCATTTTGTCATGACACCATTTTCGGAGCCGTTCTTTCATCAAGGCGACCGCCACACCTACCGGCGCGTCGCCATCGTCGGCACGCTCTTCTGTCTCGCTTTCGTGGCCATCAGCTTTTCGCTGCGGCCGCAGGTCGAGGACACGCGTGTCGCGGTCAAGGCGGATCGGCTGATGCGCACGGCAGGGCAGGCGCCGCACGCGAACTAGCGCTTCTCGCCGTAAATCCGATCGTCCGCGGACGTATCCCGGAACATGCCGCCGCGCGTTGCAAGCGCGACGAAACCGGCATAGCCGGACAGGTTGAGCAAGACTTCGAGCCACACGGGCATGTCGGGCCTCATCTGCCTGAAGACGACTCAACGTGTGCGCGAAAATGTTGTTCCGTGCACACAGGAAGTTACGCCGTTCAGAGGCCGGACGAGGGATCGAGCCTTCGGCCGAGGGCCGCAACGGACTCGCTCGACGGCCGTTCCTTGAGGAACTCGGCGATGGCCTGCGCCAGTTCGCGGTCGCTCATTGGCTTCGCCGGCGGGCGCAGCGTGCCGACCCCGAAGCTGCGGACGATCTCCTCGTAGTGCTGATCGTCGGATTTGGGCACGAGCCGGCGGATACGGGCCAGCAAAGCGGATATGGGCATCTCTCCTCCTCGATCGTCCGCCCCGCTGGCAGAAGCTCACCTCTGCTGCCATCTCTCCCGTGAAACTAAAAACCCCGCCAGCATCGCGGAGGATGCTGGCGGGGTCTTCGTGCTGTCGCCTCAACCGGATGGTGGAGGCTTCCGCACTTGCAGAGTTAATCCGCGCAGGCAGCGTTCGTTCCTGCTGGCTCGCTATTTTTTGGACGGCTTGCGGTTCCGCATTGCCGCAACCATCGCAGGCCCTCGCCGTTATCTCCGCGAGACGCGCGAAGGAGGAGATTATGAGGAAGACATTGGCAGTTCTGGCCACCGTCGCAGCCGTCGGCGTAACCGCGGTCGCGGCGCCTGCGCCTGCCGAGGCGCGTGGCCGCGGTATCGGGCCGGGCCTCGCATTCGGCCTTGCCGCCGGCGCAATCACGGCGGGCGCTGTCGCGGCATCGCATCCGTACGGCTATTACGGTCCGGGTTACGGCTATTACGACGGCCCGGGCTACTATTACGGACCGGGTCCTTACGCCTATTACGGCGGCGGACCGTACTATCGGCACCACCACTGGCGCCACTGGTAGCGACTGACAAGCGAAAAGCCCGGAGCAAGGCTCCGGGCTTTTTTTCGTTCGCCTGATGTCACGCTCTACGGCCAGAGCGAGGGACGCTCCGCCTTGCGGGCATTATCGAGCGTCGACACGAAATATTCCTCGCGCTCGCGCTTGAACTTCTCCTGGGTGGCGCGGAAGGCGGCAACACGGGCGGCGATCTCATCGCGTTCGCGGGCTTTGCGTTCTTCATCTTCGGTCATGTCCATCCCCTCTGTTCGCACCTGAACCTGTGTTTTCGACTGACCTCGAGCGCTGCCGCCGCATTGCGTCGTGAGTCGGATTCAACACATCCATTGGGGCTCTCGAATGGGGCGTCAATTGGGAGGAGGCATTGCAGGATTGTGATATGCGAGGGGCGGCAGGAGTTGCCTACTCTGTTTCTCTTCGCTCTTTTTCATCATGTTGGACAAGAGCGTCAACAATCTTGCCGCTTGTGCGCCTTGCAGCTAGCGCAAACACATCGGGAGCAGCGATTGATTGCATTGGATCTTCGCAGCGGCGTCGAACGGCTCGGCGAGATGATCGCCGAAGCGAAGCGAATCGTGCCGTTCACCGGCGCCGGCATCTCGACCGAATGCGGCATCCCCGACTTCCGCTCGCCGGGCGGACTGTGGATGCGCAACCGTCCGATCCCGTTCGACGAGTTCGTGGCGAGCCAAGAGGCGCGCGACGAATCCTGGCGTCGCCGCTTTGCGATGGAGCAGGTCTTCGCAGCTGCAAAGCCGGGCCGCGGCCACCGAGCGCTGGCCTCGCTCTATCGCGCCGGCAAGGTTCCCGCGATCATCACCCAGAATATCGACAATCTGCACCAGGCCTCGGGGGTGGCGGCCGAGCACGTGATTGAACTTCACGGAAATACTACTTATGCGCGCTGCCTCGGGTGCGGCAAGGTCTACCAGCTCGACTGGGTGAAGCGCCGATTCGACGCGGAGGGCGCTGCGCCCAACTGCACCACGTGCGACGAGCCGGTGAAGACCGCCACGATCTCGTTCGGCCAGATGATGCCCGAGGACGAAATGCAGCGGGCAACCGCGCTGTCGCAGGCCTGCGACCTCTTCATCGCAATCGGTTCCTCGCTGGTGGTGTGGCCAGCGGCAGGCTTTCCGATGTTGGCCAAGGACGCCGGCGCACGTCTGGTGATCATCAACCGCGAGCCGACCGAGCAGGACGACATCGCCGACCTCGTGATCCATCACGACATCGGCGAAACGCTCGGGCCCTTTGCCGGGAATTGAGGCATCAATTTGATTCGCGGCTGTGCAAGCTGTTCATAGGTCCCGGCGAATCTCTTTTTTGTCTATGCCTCGCAACCGGGAGTGTTATCTTTTGAGTCGAAAGATTCGCGTCGCGTCGAATTGAGAACATTCTCTTAAGACGCGTGATTCGAGCGCCGCCAATGTGGCGGGTTGCATGGCAGTGTGGGGTCCGGGGTTATGGGGTCGTCGGACGGATTTGAGTCCAAGAAGGTTGGAGTTCCCGTGGGCGAGCACGGTGGCGGTCGCGACAGCGCGCTCAGCCCCTTCACCGGACTGGGTGAGGGCAGCGGCAATCTGGTCGAGGTTCACGGCGTCATCAAATGGTTCGACGCCTCAAAGGGCTATGGCTTCATCGTTCCCGACAATGGTTGGCCCGACGTGCTCCTGCACGTCACCGTGCTGAGGCGCGACGGCTTTCAGACCGCTTACGAGGGCGCCCGCATCGTCGTCGAGTGCATCCAGCGCGCCAAGGGCTATCAGGCATTCCGCGTGGTCTCGATGGACGAATCCACCGCGATCCATCCGGCGCAGATGCTGCCGCCGCGCACCCACGTCACGGTCACCCCGACCAGCGGCCTGGAGCGGGCTCAGGTCAAATGGTTCAACCGGCTGCGCGGCTTCGGCTTCCTCACCTGCGGCGAGGGCACGCCCGACATCTTCGTGCACATGGAGACGCTGCGCCGATTCGGCATGACTGAACTGCGCCCCGGCCAATATGTGCTGGTTCGGTTCGGGCCCGGCTCCAAGGGCATGATGGCGGCCGAAATCCATCCCGAGACCGGCTCGCCGGGCTTGCAGTCGCACTAAAGGCACCAATTCCCGCAATCGTGAGCAGAGGCGCACCGGCCGACCGGCGCGCCTCTGGCTTTTCCGGCGACCGTTGCGTAAGGACTGTTCCAGTCCCACGCCTCGAGTACTCCCATGAATTCTGATCGAAAGGCCGTCTGGTCCGTTGTGAAGGGCTGGCTTGCCGTCATCCTCGTCGTTGCCGGCATGGTCGCCGCAATCGGATCCGTCCGCGCCGCGAGTTTCCAGCCGCTCGAGATCGTCACCAGAAGCGGCGTGCAGGTGTTCTCGGTCGAGATGGCGACGACCGAGCAGGAGAAGCAGACCGGCCTGATGTATCGCAAGGAACTGGCCGACGGCAAAGGCATGCTGTTCGACTTCAATCCCGAGCAGGAAGTTTCGATGTGGATGAAGAACACCTACGTCTCGCTCGACATGATCTTCATCCGCGCCGACGGCCGCATCCTGCGCATCGCCGAGAACACCGAGCCGCTCTCGACCAAGATCATCTCGTCTCAGGGCCCCGCCCGGGCGGTGCTGGAGGTGGTGGCGGGAACGGCGCAGAAATACGGCATCCGTCCTGGCGACCGGGTCGCCCACCCGCTGTTCGGCAGCAAATAGGCGCCCCGGATCGGCGTCATTGGCGCCTTGCTGGCGAGCCGGGAAGCGTGTATCGACGGGGCGCGCCGGATATTCGGGGTATAGCGCAGCCTGGTAGCGCGGCAGTTTTGGGTACTGCAGGTCGTTGGTTCGAATCCAGCTGCCCCGACCAGTCCCGACGTGCGCCTCAAGCATCCCCAGGCCGACGCCCAAGCCTTATGAGGGCTTCGGGACCGCGTCAGAACAACAGCCAGCTGACGAGGTGCCAAGCAACCCAGGCGAGGGCGCAAATCCAGCCCAGCATGGCGATCCCCGCGAGGCCGAGCCCACCGAGCGCAAGCAGCGAGCTTCCGGCCTCCGGCGTCTCGACGAGCTTCTCCGGCGTATCGACTTGGCTCCCAGCGTTTCCTCGCGCTGCGGCCTGGCGTTCGTTGGTTTCGGCTCGTTCGCGACAGTTCACCGGCCGCGCTCCAGCTCATATGGACGTGCGACGCCTCCGTGCAGGCGGGCGCACGCTGATTGCGGACACCCTCGGACAGGCGGGAAAAAGCTGCAACGCGTGGCGCAGCGATTGGTTGCCCTCGTGTGGGCCGAAAGGCGCGGCGGAAGCTTTGGCGCTCAACCTCCTTGCCGCGCGACTTCGGTGCGACGCCTCAAGCCGTTGCGGTCGTCAGAGCGGCGCAGAATTTCCGGACGCTCTTCGAACCTTCTGAGCGCCGCCAAAGACATATTCGTGTTGGGGATTTCAGCGCCCAATGCCTAACGGACGCCGCCGAGCGATGATACTCCGCTTGCGCGGCGTTGCGCTTTTCAGGCATCACTGTTCAGATCTCGTCATCAGCTCGAGGCGTGCCAGCCGAGCGGAAATGGCACGAACGGCCAGACCGTCTGGTTATCGTTGGCGGCTTTCGGCGGCTGCTGGGCGGACGTGTTTACGATCGGGACAGGCGCCGTCGATCGCAGTGCCAAGCGCAGACATGCACATTGCAAATTCATTGTGGTCGCCCCGGCCGGTCAATTGTTTTCAAAATACGTGTCGGGCCAAAAACACGCGCGTCTCAAATCGGCGCGCTCTCAAATCACGCAAGCATTCTAGAAAAGTCGACCGCGGCTTTCAACCAATCTCGCCGTTTGCGCACGAGAAGTAAGGTTGACCGGTTAGGTTAAGGGCGAGCGATTGTTGCGGCCGCCTCAGTGACTGTTATCACATCAAGCACGGCTCGCGATGGGCTGCCGGAAATCCGCGCTCGCACGTGGACGGCAGCGCGCGCATCAGTTGAGTTCTGCGCGGGTGACTTCCGCGCCAGTGAGTTCTGCCATGTCTTTCGATCGCAATTCCAAGACCGCCGGTCCGCAGACGAGCTGGACCGAAATCTGGCATCTCTGGACCGTGATCGTGCCGCGCCGTTCGATCAACGGGCAGCTCGTGTACGGCAAGGTCTGGCGCCGCCATGACGGCCGCGACTGGATCTACAAGAAGTTCACCGAGTTCGACGGCGAAGCGGCGGCCTGACGCGGCTTCGGCCGCCGCGTCACGATCAGGCCGCCTTCGCTGCCGGCTTGGACGGTGGCGGCTTCAAGGGCTTGTCCTGCTTCTTCGACCAGGAGATGTAATAGGCCACCGTCGTCATGATCGCGATGCCGGCGATGCTGACGAAGAGCTGCGCAAGCAGCGAGCCCGAGCTCATCGACAGCTCGAAATGGCCGACGAAGGAGAGGAACACGCCGACGCAGAACACCGCGAGTGACTGCTGGCCGCAGACGATCAGCGGATCGAACACCTTCCACTCTAGGCCCGGCCACTCCTTCGGCACGAAGCGGATCACCAGGATCACGATCACGACGAAGTGGATGAAGCGGTAGGGCGCGAGGTTGGTCTTGTCGTTCGGGTTGAAGGCCGAGAACAGCCACTGCGGGAACATGCCGCCGAAGGTCGGGAAGCGCCCAGCCATAGTCATGATCAGCGCGAAGGCGAGATAGGCGAGGCAGAGGTAGAGCGTGACCGGCGCATTGATCAGCGCCATCGAGCGCCGCGCGCCGCCCATGGCGCACCAGGCCCCGAACACGAACAGCACCTGCCAGCAATACGGGTTGAAGTACCACTGCCCGGCCGGATAGGCCGTCAGATTCCAGCCGAAATGGCGCGCGGCGAGCCACAGCACGATTGACAGCGCCATCGTCACGTCGGGTTTGCGCAGCATGAACCACAGCACCGGCGGGAACAGTCCCATCAGCACGATGTAGAGCGGTAGCACGTCGAGATTGAGCGGCTTGAAGCGCAGAAACAGGCCCTGGCGCAGCGTCTCGGTGGCATTGTCGACGAGGCCGGCGACGTTGAACTCGTTGATCATCTCGGAATCGCCGAAGCGCAGGGCGAGGTAGCTGATCGAGGCGATATAGATCACGAACAGGATGATGTGGGCGACATAGAGCTGCCAGACCCGCTTGGTCAGCCTTGTGGCGCCGACGATGAAGCCGCGCTCCAGCATCATGCGCGCATAGACGAAGGACGCCGTGTAGCCGGAGATGAAGACGAAAAGGTCGGCGGCGTCGGAAAAACCGTAATTGCGCGTCGTGACCCAGTTCACGACGTTGTCGGGGATGTGGTCGAGGAAGATCGCCCAGTTCGCGACGCCGCGAAACAGGTCGAGCCGGAGGTCGCGACCCTTTTCGGGAAGTGTTGCGCTGATGTTCAGGAAGGCCATGCAACGAGAGCTTTCGGAAGGAACAAATACGCTGATGTCGGGGAGGCAATGGCGTCGGGCGGGGTCCCGGCGCGGAAGGCGGGTACGCAATTGTCACGGTGCAGCATAATGACTATACCCGTAAGGTAGGGCACCCGGGAGCCGGAATCACCGAACATTTCTCCAACGGTGTCTCTATACTATCCCCGAGGTTTCCACCAACTGCCACCGTGACGCATCGAAATCGAGCGAAAGACCAAGAGGCCCGGACCACCCATGACCGCACGCATTTTCAAGCCCGCCAAGAACGCGATGCAATCCGGCCGGTCCAAGACGAGGGAATGGCAGCTCGACTACGAGCCGGAGCAGCCGCGTTCGGTCGAGCCGCTGATGGGCTGGACCTCGTCCGGCGACATGAAGCAGCAGATCACCCTGCGCTTCCACTCTAAGGAAGAGGCGGTCGCCTATTGCGAGCGCAAGGGGATCGCCTACCAGGTGATCGAGCCGCAGGAGTCGGTGCGCCGGCCGGTCGCTTATGCCGACAATTTCTCGTTCCGGCGCGGCGAGCCCTGGACGCATTGAGGAGCGGGCGAGACTGCGCCGCGTCCAAACGACGTCAACTCGTCATGCCCGGGCTTGTCCCGGGCATCTACATCTCAGGGGCGCGCGAAAGAACCTAGATGGCCCGGACAGGGCCCGGCCATGAGGCAACCAGTGGCTCTGGCCCTTGGCAGCTATTCTGCCGCGTGCTTCGCTGGTGCGAGGCATGACGAGCTTATGGGCGAGGTGGGGTATGGCGGGGCGTGACCAGCTCGATCGCGTCGATCTGAAGATACTGTCCGAGCTGCAGCAGGACGGGCGGGTTCGCAACAACGAGCTGGCGCTGCGCGTCGGCGTATCCGCGCCCAACTGCCTGCGGCGGCTGAAATCGTTGTTCAGCCGCGGCGTGATCCGGGCGGTGCGCGCTGTCATCGACGAACGGCGGCTCGGCTTTGAGGTGGTGTCGTTCGTGTCGATCCAGCTCGGCAGCCAGGCCCAGCCGGTGCTGGAGGCGTTCGAGAGCTCGATCGCCGCAATCCCGCGCATCCAGCAGTGCTGGCGGATTTCGGGCGACACCGATTATCTCCTTAAATGCGTGGCGCCGAGCGTCGAGAGCATGCGCCAGCAGCTCCTGCATTTCGCCGCGATGCCGAACGTGAAGAACGTCCGCAGCTTTCCGGTGCTGGGTGTCGCGAAGGACGTGCCACTGCCGTTGCAGGAGGTCGCCGTGGCGGCGCCGGCAGGATAGGATCCGAATACTCCGGTCGGACAAATCGGTATTTCCTGCAATCCGAATTATAATACATGAGTCAATAACCTAACTGTGACATGTGATTTGCGAAGTCCTGCAATGCGCTCGGCCATGATTGTCGGTTCCCCGGCGCCGCTTAGATGCAAGGTGTGAACCTCGGCGTGCCTGCCATGCCGAGGACTCTTTTGTGGGACCCTGAAGCAGGAAAGACACCATGACATCGATTTCGAAGACGTTCGTCGCATCCGCTGCGACGCTGTTTGCATCTGCGTTTCTGATGATGACCGCACCCGCAGCACAGGCGGAAGAATACTGCATCACCAACGGCGCCCAGGCCGCTCATGGCTGCGGCTATCCGACGATGGAAGCGTGCCGGGCCGCGGCCGGCGGCATCGGCGGCACGTGCTCGCAGAGCGGCGGAGCGAAAACCTCCAGCGACGCGTTCGCCTTGCAGCCGAAGCAGACGCAGTCGCGCAAGCTTCGGTCGGGCGGACAGACCAATTCGAACTGACGTTGCAATCGAGACTGGTTTGGAGATGTGACGGCCTCCGAGAGTCATCTCGGAGGCCGTCAATTTCATGACGACCACGCAACGCACGCGCTCGCGTGTGCCTCACCGATACCGGCCGCGAAATTCACGCGGGCTCGCGCCGGTCCAGGTACGGAAGGCGCGCGAGAAGCTCTTCTCGTTGCGGAAGCCGGCGATCTCCGCGATGCGCTTGATCGGGGTGCGGCCGCGCATCAGCTCCTGCTTGGCGAGCTCGAACTTCGCCTCTTCCTTGAGATCGCGCAGTGAGGTGGCCTCTTCGCGCAGGCGTCGGTGCATGGTGCGTGTGGACAGCGCGAGCTCGCGCGCGACATCCTCGGCACCAAGGACCCGCCCACGCGCATTGCGGAGCACGCGGCGGACGCGCTCGACCAGCAGGCGGTCGCGCCGATAGGGCAGCACGGTCAGCCGCAACGCGCCTTTGAGCATGTTGTCGAGGTCGACCGCGGTGCGCGTGAGCGGCAGCGAGAGATAGTGCTTGTCGAAGATGATCGCGGCGCGGTCCGCGTCGAAGCGGATAGTCCGGCAGAAGATGGTCGGATAGACGGAGACGTGGCCGGGCTCCGGGTACGGGAATTCAGCCGCGCGGAGCGCGATCTGGGAGTCGACCGCCCAACACGAGAAGCCGAGCACGTAGCGGAACAGGGTGACCAGGCAGAACTCGCGGAAGGGCCCGAGGTCACGGAGCTCGCGGATCGACACGACGGCCGTCTCTTCGCCAACCTCGAGATCGAGCAGCACATCCTCGGTCACCAGACGGTGATGCCGGCACCATCGCTTGAGCGCGACCTCCAGCGTCTGTGCGGTGATAGAGGCCCGGCACAGCATGCCGTAGGTGCCCCAAGGCAGCCGCCGCGAGAACCAGCCGAGCGCTTCGTCATCGAGCTCGCGCATGGCATGGCCTGCCACGGCCTCGAACTGGGCGGCGGTGATCCGCCCATCCGGAGAATTGACAAGGTCCAGCGCTACCTGACCCCGGCTCAGCGCCTCCGCTGGATCGCGGCCGTATCGTTCATAAGCGGCGACCACGCCGCGGACGAAGGCGGCAGGGGTCACGGCGCGGCGCGGGATAGCGGTGGCGGCTTGAAAAGGCATCGGAATTCCCTCGGAAAATCCTCGCCAAGTTTGGCGGAAAATGCAACCTTTTCGACCGCAAGAGCGCCTGGGCCCCGCTAGGTTCGGACGCAAAGATACGGAGGAATCGCCTTGAACATCCCGAGCATCGACTTCGATCTGGGCGAAGACATCGGCATGCTGCGCGACACGCTTCGCGCTTTCGTGGAGGCGGAGATCACCCCGCGCGCTGCCGACATCGAGAAAGCCAATCTGTTTCCGGCAGACCTCTGGAAGCGTTTCGGCGACCTCGGCCTGCTCGGCATGACCGCGCCGGAGCAATATGGCGGGTCAAACATGGGCTACCTCGCCCATATCGTCGCCATGGAGGAGATTTCGCGCGGCTCGGCTGCCGTGGGGCTCTCCTACGGCGCCCATTCCAATCTCTGCGTCAACCAGATCCGCCGCAACGGCAACGACACCCAGCGCCAGCGCTATCTGCCGAAGCTGATCTCCGGCGAGCATGTCGGCGCGCTCGCGATGTCGGAGCCCGGCGCCGGCTCCGACGTGGTCTCGATGAAGCTGCGCGCCGACAAGCGCGGCGACCGCTACGTGCTCAACGGCTCCAAGATGTGGATTACCAATGGCGGCGACGCCGACGTGCTCGTCGTCTACGCCAAGACCGATCCGGAGGCCGGTCCGCGCGGCATGACCGCCTTCCTCATCGAGAAAGGCTTCAAGGGATTCACCCACGGCCAGCACCTCGACAAGCTCGGCATGCGCGGCTCCAACACCTACCCCTTGTTCTTCGACGAATGCGAGGTGCCGGAGGAGAACGTGCTCGGCAAGGTGGGCGAGGGCGTCAAGGTTCTGATGTCCGGCCTCGACTATGAGCGCGCGGTACTGTCAGGCGGCCCGCTCGGCATTATGGCGGCCTGCATGGATGCGGTGGTGCCCTACATGCACGAGCGCAAGCAGTTCGGCCAGCCGATCGGCGACTTCCAGCTGATGCAGGGCAAGCTTGCCGACATGTATTCGACCTGGCAGGCCACGCGCGCTTATGTCTATGCGGTGGGGCGCGCCTGCGACCGCGCCGACCACGCGCGCAGCTTGCGCAAGGATGCCGCTGCCGCGATCCTCTATTCCGCGGAGAAGGCGACATGGATGGCGGGCGAGGCGATTCAGGCGCTCGGCGGGGTCGGCTACACCAGTGAATTTCCGGTCGGACGTCTGTGGCGCGACGCCAAACTGTACGAGATCGGCGCCGGCACCTCGGAGGTCCGCCGCATGCTGATCGGCCGCGAGCTGATGGCCGAGACGGCTTGAAACGTTCACCTCATTGGAATCATCATGCCGCTCCATTCCAGCATCGATCCGTCTTCATCAGACTTCGCGCGCAATTCCGAGGCCATGCGCACCCTCGTCGCGGACTTGCGTGAAAAGCTTAGCCAGGTCGCCGGCGGCGGCGGTGAGGCGTCGCGCAACCGCCACACCGCACGCGGCAAGATGCTGGCGCGCCAGCGCGTCGACCTGCTTGTCGATCCCGGGACGTCATTCTTGGAGCTGTCGCCGCTCGCGGCCTATGGCCTCTATGGCGGCGACGTGCATTCGGCGAGCGTCGTCACCGGGGTCGGGCGCATCTCGGGTCGCGAATGCGTGATCGTCGCCAATGATGCCACCATCAAGGGCGGCACCTACTATCCAATGACGGTGAAGAAGCATCTGCGTGCGCAGGACATCGCGCGGCAGAACAACCTTCCTTGCGTCTACATGGTCGATTCCGGCGGGGCCTTCCTGCCGCTCCAGGACGAGATCTTTCCGGATGAGCGGCATTTCGGCCGCATCTTCTACAACCAGGCGCAGATGTCCTCGGCTGGTATCCCGCAGATCGCGATCGTGATGGGCTCCTGCACTGCCGGCGGCGCCTATGTTCCAGCGATGTCGGACGAGAGCATCATCGTTCGCAATCAAGGCACCATCTTCCTCGGCGGTCCGCCACTGGTGAAGGCTGCGACCGGCGAAGTCGTGAGTGCGGAGGAGCTCGGCGGCGCCGACGTGCATTCGCGGCAGTCCGGCGTGACCGACCATTACGCACAGAACGATGCACACGCGATCGGCATCGCCCGGCGCATTGTCGGCACCTTGAAGCCACCGACGCGGCCGAACCTCAACATGCATCCGCCGCGCGAACCGCTGTTTGCGGCGGAGGAGATCTACGGCGTGGTCCCGGTCGACGGCCGCAAGCCATTCGACGTGCGCGACATCATCGCCCGCATCGTCGACGGCTCCGAGTTCGACGAGTTCAAGAAGCTTTACGGCACGACGCTGGTGTGCGGCTTCGCTCATATCTGGGGCTATCCGGTCGGAATTATCGCCAACAACGGCATCCTGTTCAGCGAGAGCTCGCTCAAGGGCGCACATTTCATCGAACTGTGCTGCCAGCGCGGCATCCCGCTGGTTTTCCTGCAGAACATCACGGGCTTCATGGTCGGCAAGAAATACGAGGCCGGCGGCATTGCGCGCGACGGCGCCAAGCTGGTGACGGCGGTTGCGACCGCTTCGGTGCCGAAATTCACCGTCGTGATCGGGGGCTCCTATGGCGCCGGCAATTACGGCATGTGCGGCCGCGCTTACTCGCCGCGCTTCCTGTGGATGTGGCCGAACGCGCGCATCTCGGTAATGGGCGGCGAGCAGGCCTCGATGGTGCTGAGCCAGGTCCGGCGCGACAATATCGAGGCCAAGGGTGATAGCTGGTCCAAGGAAGAGGAAGAGAAATTCCGTAGCCCCATCCGCGCGCAATATGAGAGCCAGGGGCATCCCTATTACGCGACCGCGCGCCTCTGGGACGACGGCGTGATCGATCCGGCCGACACGCGGCTGGTGCTTGGGCTCGGCCTCTCGGCGGCGTCGAATGCGCCGATCGAGCCGACGAAATTCGGCCTGTTCAGGATGTGATGCGATGGACCGCTCAAAGCTCTACCGGCGATTTCGCACGCTCCTGATCGCCAACCGCGGCGAGATCGCCTGCCGCGTCATCCGCACTGCGCGGGCCATGGGCCTGCGCACGGTCGCGGTCTATTCCGAGGCCGATCGCGACGCGATGCATGTCGCGCTCGCCGACGAGGCCGTGCTGCTCGGGCCGGCGCGGGCACGCGACAGCTATCTCAATGTCGAGCGGCTGATCGAGGCCGCGCGCAAGACCGGCGCCGAAGCCGTGCATCCCGGCTACGGCTTCCTATCGGAGAATGCCGAATTCGCGCGGGCCTGCCTCGATGCGGGGCTTGTTTTCGTCGGGCCAACCGCCGAGATGATGAATGCGATGGGCTCGAAATCCGGCTCCAAGGCGCTGATGGAGAAGGCTGGCGTGCCGCTGGTGCCCGGCTATCACGGCGAAGTCCAGGACGAGGCGACGCTTTCGAAGGCTGCGGACAGGATCGGCTTTCCCATCCTGGTGAAGGCGTCGGCCGGCGGCGGCGGCCGCGGTATGAGGATCGTGCGCTCGGCGGCCGAACTCGGGCCCGCGATCATCAGCGCCAAACGCGAAGCCAAGGCTGCGTTCGGCGACGACCGCATGCTGATCGAGAAGTATGTCGACAATCCTCGGCACATCGAGGTGCAGGTGATCGGCGACAGCCACGGCAATCTCTTGTCGCTGTTCGAGCGCGAGTGCACGCTCCAGCGCCGGCACCAGAAGGTGATCGAGGAGGCACCATCGCCGACACTCAATCCTGCCCAGCGCGAGACCGTTTGCGCCGCCGCGCGAAAGGCGGCGGGCGCGGTGAACTATGTCGGGGCGGGTACGATCGAGTTCGTCTCCGACGGCAAGGACGTGTTCTTCATCGAGATGAACACGCGCCTCCAGGTCGAGCATCCCGTGACCGAGCTGATTACGGGCATCGACCTCGTCGAATGGCAGCTGCGCGTCGCCTTCGGCGAGGCGCTGCCTTTGAAGCAGGACGAGATCCGGCTCAACGGCCATGCGGTCGAGGCGCGCGTCTATGCGGAAAATCCAACCAAGAATTTCATGCCATCGGTCGGCAGGATCTCGACCTGGCGTTTGCCGGCCGAGACCGGCGGACTGCGCATCGATGCCGGCTATCGCGAGGGCGACAGCGTGTCGCCGTATTACGATGCGATGCTCGCCAAGATGATTGCCTGGGCGCCGACGCGGGACGTCGCGATCGAGCGGCTCAACCGCGGACTGCAGGAGTCCGACGTCCGCGGCATCGTCACCAACATTCCGTTCCTGTCGGCGCTGATGACGCATCCGAAGGTGCGGACCAATGCGATCGACACCGGCTTCATCGAGCGCGAACTGGCGGTGCTGACACAGGCAGCGCCGGCGCCCGGCGAGCTCGAGCTGTGCGCCGCCGTGGCCGCAATCGTCAATGACGAACGGCAAGCAGCGCAGGCGGATGCGAATTCGCCCTGGCAGACCTTCGGCTGGCAGCCGGTCGGCTGCCGCCAGCGCATTTTCGCCTTTCGCGTCGGCCATGGGCCAGAGCAGAAGATTACGCTGAACTACGGGAGCGGCGCCTCGACGCTGGTGATCGGCGAACGCGAGCTGGCGTTCGCGATTGCCACCAAGGAAGGCGGCTTTGACTTGACGCTGGACGGCGTCAAATCGCAGGTCGCGGCGGTGATCGACGGCCATGAGCTGTATTTGCGCACGCGCAACGGCCGCTTCGACCTGCACTGGGTCGATCCGTTCGGCGGCGAGAGCGAAGAGCATGCCGGCGAGGACAAGATCGCGGCGCCGTTGCCGGGTACCGTCGTCGCCGTGCTGGCGGAGGAGGGCGCCAAGCTCGATAAGGGCGCGCCGATCCTCACGCTCGAAGTGATGAAAATGGAGCAGACGCTGCGCGCGCCCTATGCCGGCGTGCTGAAGTCCGTCAAATGCAAGGTCGGCGACATCGTGCAGGAGGGGGTCGAACTCGCTGTGGTCGAGCCTTCGGGAGAGTGAGATGAGCGATCAGGTCCGCATCATCGAAATGGGGCCGCGCGACGGCCTCCAGAATGAGAAGACGCCCGTCAGCGTCGAGGTCCGCATCGCTTTCGTCGAGGCGCTGGTCGCGGCTGGCCTCACCACGGTCGAGGTCGGCGCTTTCGTCTCGCCCAAAGCGATCCCGCAAATGGCAAGCTCGGACGCCGTGCTGCGCGGCGTCAGCCATGTGCAGGGCGCCGAATTCCATGTGCTGGTGCCGAACGAGAAGGGTTATGATGCCGCACGTGCTGCGGGCGCGCAGGTCGTCTCGGTGTTTGCGGCGGCCTCGGAAGGCTTTTCGCGCGCCAACATCAATTGCTCCGTCGCGGAGTCCATTGAGCGGTTCAAACCGGTGCTCGCGCGCGCCAAGGCGGACGGTGTTCCGGTGCGTGGCTATATCTCCTGCGTGCTGGGCTGCCCGTTCGACGGCGAGATCAAGCCGAAGGCGGTCGCCGATCTTGCCAACACGCTATGGGAGCTCGGCTGCTACGAGATCTCGCTCGGCGATACAATCGGCGTCGGCACGCCGAGCAAGGCAAGGGAGATGCTGCGCGCCGTAGCCGCCAACATTCCTCCCGCCAATCTCGCCATGCATTTCCACGACACCTACGGCCAAGCCCTCGCCAATCTCTATGCGGGGATGGAGGAGGGCGTCCGCGTTATCGACGCCGCCGCGGGCGGCCTCGGCGGCTGCCCCTACGCCCCCGGAGCGACTGGCAATGTCGCGACCGAGGACGTCGTCTACATGCTCGAAGGTATTGGCATCAGGACCGGCATCGATATGGACCGGCTGCTGGCGGCGACCAACGAGATGAGTGCCGTGCTGGGCAAGCCGCCAGTGAGCCGCGTGGCGTCCGCGCTGAACGCCAAGCGGAGGCGCGTGGCGACTTAAGGCCGCTTACGCCGCCTTCAAGCCCACGTCCGGCAGGCGCGGCCGGTTCTTGAGCGCCTTGTCCATCATAGCCTCGACCTCTGCCTTCTCTTGTGGCAGCAGCGCCAGGCGCGGCGGGCGCGTCAGCGCGGTGCCGCGGCCCATGATGTGCTCGCACAGTTTGATGCACTGGACGAGGTCCGGGCGTGCATCCAGATGCAACAGCGGCATGAACCATTCGTAGAGCGGCATCGCCTCGGCGTAGCGCCCTGCCTTGGCGAGACGGAACAGGGTCTCGCCCTCGCGCGGGAAGGCGTTCGACATGCCGGAGACCCAGCCAACCGCGCCCATGGCGACGCTCTCGACGATGACGTCGTCAAGACCAGCGAACAGCACGAAGCGGTCGCCGACCATGTTGCGGGTGTCGATGAACCGTCGCGTGTCGCCGGACGAATCCTTGAAGCAGACGACGGTGTCGACATCGGCGAGCGAGGCCAGGATGTCCGGAGTGACGTCGTTCTTGTAGATTGGCGGATTGTTGTAGAGCATCACCGGCAGGTCGGTGGCACTGGCAACGGCGCGGAAATGCGCAGCCGTCTCGTGCGGCTTGGACGAATAGACCAGCGCCGGCATCACCATCACACCGTCGATACCGGCGCCCGCGGCTTCCCTGGCGGTCTCGACTGCAAACGCCGTGGTGAATTCGGCGATGCCGCACAGCACGGGCACACGGCCGGCCGCAACCGACTTCGCGGCCTCCATGATCGCGACCTTCTCCTTGCGCTCCAGCGAGGTGTTCTCGCCGACCGAGCCGCAGACGATCAGACCGGAAACCCCGTCGCGGATCAGCCCATCCATGACCTTGGCTGTCGCATCGATGTTGAGCGACAGATCGTCGTTGAACTGCGTGGTGACGGCCGGGAAGACGCCTTCCCAGGAAATGCGTCGGCTCATTGCTTGGCTCCGATTGGAATTGTATCGGCGGATGGTTCAATCCGCCGGGCAGTGATGGTGAAGGGCGAGGGTGGGATCAGAGCGTCGCGCCGACCTTGCGCAGCTCGGCGAGGACAGGGGCTTTTGGCAGCCAGATCTTGTCGAACTCGGCAATGACGGCCTCGGTGTCCTTGGCGTCGACCTGGCGGATCGGGATCGGCGCGTTCTTGAAGTTCTCGATCAGCGCGGGCTCATTGCCGGCGAGCTCGTCGATCTGCACATCCAGCGTCGACTTGATCGTCTTCGTGATCAGCTCGCGGTCGGCCGAGGGGAGCGACTGCCAGACTCGGCCCGAGACGACCGCCGCCATCGGCATGAAGACGGCATTCATCTGGAGGATCACTTTCGACACCTTGTCGAAGCGCTGGTTCCAGGAGAATTCGAGATCGGCCTCGAGGCCGTCGACCTGGCCGTTGGCCATGGCGTCGAACACCTGCGGCGTCGGGATCGGAGTCGGTGCAGCGCCCAGCGAGGAATAGAAATCGCGATAGACCGGCGTCGGATTGATGCGCAGCTTCATGCCGCGAATGTCGGCCAGGGTATTCAGATCCTTGGAGGAGAACACGGCGCGCATGCCGGTGATGCCCCAGCCGAGCCCGATCGTTCCGGTCTCCTGCGGCAGCACTTCGAACAGCTTCACCGCCGCCGGATGCCGCACGAATTTCGCGACCGCAGGTGTCGAGCGGACGATATAGGGCGCATTGATCGCGGCGATGTGCGGCACGCGGGAGCCGAGCTCGGCGGCTTGGATGAAGCCCATGTCGAGCGCGCCGGATTGCAATTGCTGCATCATCGCGGGCTCGTTGCCGAGCTGCCCGGAGTGGAACACGCTGACGCTCAAGCGGCCGCTCGTGGCCGCCTTGAGATCTTCGCCGAATTTGAGCGCGGCCTTGTTCCAGGAATGGCCGTTGGGCGTGATCAGGCCGAGCCGGAATTCCTTGGGTTGGGCGAGCGCCAGCGACGGCGCGAACACCGATGCGGCGGCACTGGCGGCCAGAAAGCGGCGACGTGAAAGCGGCATGGTCGGGCTCCTTTCGGATGGGCCTATTTGACGAGGATCAGCGAGAGTGACGGGTAGAGCGAGAGCAGCACGAGGAGGACGCAGGAGATGACGAAGAAGGGCAGCGTCACCATGAACATCTTACCCGGCTTGGCACCGGTGACAGCGGCCGCAACGAAGAAGCAAAGTCCGACCGGCGGCGACAGCAGGCCGAGCACGAGGTTGATCACCACCACGACGCCGAAATGCCGGGGGTCGATGTGATAGACGTCGGTCGCGACCGGAAGCAGGATCGGCACCGTCATGATCAGGCCGGGAATGCCGTCGATCACCGTGCCGATCACCAGCAGGATGACGTTGCAGATCAGCATGAAGCTGACCGGGTCCTTGGCGGCCGTCTGGATCCAGGCGGCAGTCTCCTGCGGCACTTTGCCGAAGATCAGGACCCAGGAGAACACCGCCGCGGCTGCCACCAGGAACAGCACGATTGCCGAGTAGACGGCGCTGCGCAGCATCATTTGCGGCAGCTGGGAAAATTCGAACTCCTTGGTCCAGAATTTTCCGACCAGTGCTGCTGCGACGGCCCCGACGGCTGCGGATTCGGTCGCGTTGGCGAGGCCGCCGAGAATGGTGCCGACGATGACGATAGGGATCAGCAGCGTCGGAGACGTCCGCAGGATCGTCATGATGCGCTGACGCGGCGTCTGATAGTCTGCGCGGGGATAGCTGTAGACATAGCCCATCAGCGCGATGACGAGGCAGAACATCACGGTGAGGATGACGCCAGGCACGATGCCGGCGATCAGCATGTCGCTGACCGAGACCTGCGCGAGCACGCTGTAGACCACGAACATCACCGATGGCGGGATGATCGGGCCGAGCATGCCGCCATAGGCGGTCAGTCCCGCGGCGAAGGTCTTGTCGTAGCCCTTCTTCTCCATCTCCGGCACCATGATCTGGGCCATGATCGCGACCTGCGCAGTCGCAGAGCCCAGGATCGACGAGATGAACATGTTGGCGAGGATGTTGACGTAGGCGAGCCCGCCCTTGAACGAGCCGACGAACGCCATCGCCATGTCGACGATGCGCCTTGTGATGCCGCCGCCATTCATGATCTCGCCGATCAGGATGAAGAGCGGAATGGCGATCAGGCCGTAGCTGTCGACACCGCCGAAAAGCTGGAGCGGGTAAGACTGGAACAGCACGGGATTGCCGGATGCGGCGATGTAGACGAGGCCGGCGAGGCACAGGCAGAGGCCGATCGGCACGCCGACCAGCATGAAAGCCATGAAGGCGGCTGACGTGATCATCAGTTGACCCCGTCCAGCTCGGAGAGCTGAAAGCCTTTTGGCGAGGTGCGCGGGACCAACTCGAGATCTTCCAGCAGATTGGCGAGGCCGTGAATGGTCATCGACACCGCGAAGATAGGCAGCGTCAGATATAGCACCCAGGTCGGCCAGTTCAGCGTCTGGGTGTGCTCGGTGTAGAGGAAGTTGAAGGTCTCGGCGGCGAGCTTGCGCCCGTCGAAGCCGGCGCGGGCGAGACCAATCGGGTCCATCCAAAGCACGCAGGTGACGATCAGTGCGGCGCCGAACACGACCACGAGGCCGGTCGAGATCACTTTGGCGAGCTTCTGGCGCGGCGCCGAAAGACGCTCCGTCAGCATGGTCACCGCGAAATCGAGCCGCAGCCGGGTCATCGCGGAGGCGCCGATGAAGGTCAGCCAGACCACGCAATAGACGGCGGATTCGTCGATCCAGTAGATCGGGAAATGCGAGTACCGGGTGACGACGTTCACCAGGATCAATCCGGTAAGCAGGTACATGAGGCCCATCAGCGCGAGGCGCTCGACCGCGAGCAGGGCGCTGGACGCGCGGACGATCATGCGTCGAACGCTGAATGCGCGTGTGGGCAGCATCGTCTGTTCGATCATGGAGGCCCAACCTCGAGATTTGTCGTGCTATCGCCAAATGTATAATTTATACATTTACGCTGTCAAACGGAGATTGCGGCCACTTCGGCGGCAGGACGCGCTTGGCTGGGCACTGGCTTTTGCTGGACTCTAGCTTTCGCTGAAGCCTTCAACATGCAAGAGAGGGACCGCTTCGGCCGGATGAATCGCGAAGGAAGACAGAAGGTCAGATGAAACAGCCTTTGAAGCATCGCACGCTGTCGGCTGCGATCGTCGACCAACTCAGGCAGGCGATCCTCGACGGCACCTATCCGGCGGGATCGCAGCTGCGCCAAGATGCGCTTGGCGAGGCCTATGGCGTCAGCCGCATCCCGGTGCGGGAGGCGCTGTTTCAGCTGGAGGCGGAAGGGCTGGTGCGCATCGTGCCGCAGAAGGGCGCCATCGTCTCCGAGCTGTCGCTGGACGAGATCAACGACGTGTTCGATTTGCGCCGCATCCTGGAGCCGAGATTGCTGGCGCAGTCGGCGCCACGTTTCACCGTTGATGATTTCGACGGGCTCGACGACATCCACAAGAGTTTTGAGAAGGCGATCAAGGCGCGCAACGTCAGCGAATGGGGGCAGCTCAATGCCGACTTCCACATGGCGCTCTACGTTCATGCGCCGCAGCCGCGCACAAGAGCGATCGTGCTGTCACTACTCCAGACCAGCGACCGCTACACCCGCTTGCAGCTCTCCAACACCAAGGCGATGGGGATCGCCGAGAAAGAGCACGCCCATCTGATCGCGCTCTGCCGCGCACAGAAGGTCGATGAGGCCTGCCGCTTCCTGGAGCGGCACATCGAAGCCGTGCGTAAGGATCTGTTGCAGGTGGTGGCCGGCAGCGCGATCGCGCCGAAGTCACGGCGGAAGGAGAAATCGTAAGGCGAGGAAAAGCGCGCAGCGCCGTGCCCACCATCTGTCCATGATCGCGACAGAAGTGGTGGGCACGCTTCCGCCTTCGCTCCTCGAGCTACGGCAGTTCGGCTAGCTCTACCTGCTCCCGTCCGGCCCCATCACGAGATCCGGCAGCCAGGTCGAGATCTCCGGCACGAGGCACAGCAGCAGGACTGCGAGCATCATCAGCAGCACGAAGGGCAGCGTGCCCCAGATCACCTCGCGCAAGGGAATGTCGGGCGCGACATTGCGGATGACGAAGATGTTGAGGCCAACCGGCGGGTGGATCAGGCCCATCTCCATCACGATGGTCATGACCACGCCGAACCAGATGATGTCGAAATTGGCGGCGCGGAGCGGCGGCAGGATGATCGGCGCCGTCATCAGGATAATCGAGACCGGCGGCAGGAAGAAGCCGAGCACCACGACCATGACGAGGATCGCGAACAGCAGCTCCCAGCGCGGCAGGTGCATCGCGACGATCGATTCGGCGACCGATTGCGAGATGTGCAGATAGCTCATCACGTAGGAATAGAGCAGCGACATGCCGATGATCATCATCAGCATGGTCGATTCCCGGATCGTCGACCGCATGATCGGAGCGAGATCGCTCGGCCGCCACACGCTGTAGATCGCTGCGATCAGCGCCAGCGCCAAGAGGCCGCCGAGGCCGGCGGTTTCCGACGGCGTGGCGTAGCCGCCATAGAGCGCGATCATGACGCCGGTGAGCAGCAGCACGAAGGGGATCACCCGCGGCAGGACGCTGAAGCGTTCGGCGAGCGTATACTCGTCGCGCTGCAGGATCGGAGCTTCCGCGCCGCCGTTCTTGTAGATCGCTTCGGCGGCGGCATATTCCTGGCGGAAGCGGATCACGGCATAGGCGCCGAACAGCGAGACCAGCAAGAGGCCGGGCCCGATGCCGGCGAGGAACAGCCGCCCGAGCGACTTTTCGGCGGCGACGGCGAACAGGATCATGGTGATCGAGGGCGGCAGCAGAATGCCGAGCGTGCCGCCGGCAGCGATAATGCCGGCAGCAAAGCCGCCGGAATAGCCGCGCTTGCGCATCTCGGGGATGCCGGCCGAGCCGATCGCCGAGCAGGTCGCGGGCGAGGAGCCCGCCATCGCTGCAAACAGCGCACAGGCGAAGACGTTGGCAACGCCGAGGCCGCCCGGCACCCGATGCAGCCAGGCATGCAGCGCCGAATAGAGATCCTGGCCGGCGCGCGACTTGCCGATCGCGGCACCCTTGAGGATGAAGAGCGGGATCGACAAGAGCGTGATCGAGGCCATTTCCTCGTAGACGTTCTGCGTCACCGTATCGAGCGAAGCGGCGGGCATGTAGATGCCCATGAACACGACTGCGACTGCGCCAAGCGCGAACGCAATCGGCATGCCCGAAAACATCACGAGCAGCGTCGCGATGCCATAGGCGAGGCCGATACCAAAGACGCTCATGGCCGCCGGGCTCCGGTGAAGGGCAGCGCAAGCTGCACGAGGATCTGGATGCAGAGCAGGCTCATGCCGAGTGCCATCAGCGAATAGGGAATGGCGAGGGGCGGCGACCACATCGAGTTGGAGACCTGGCCGTCGACATAGGCTTCATGGGCCAGGGTCCAGGACTTCCAGGCGAAGAAGCCGCAGAACAGGAACGTTGCGGCGTCGACCAGCCAGAGCCGGACCTTGTTCGCGAACGGCGAGAGCAGGCCGACGAAGGCCTCGATGCCGATGTGGCCGCGGTTCTGCTGCACATAGGCCGCCGTCATGAAGGTGGCGCCTACCAGCAGGAACACGGCGGCCTCATCCTGCCAGTAATTGGCGGCCTTGAACAGCGCGCGGCTGAGCACGCTGTAGCTCAGGATCATACAGGCCGCGACCAGCGCGATCGCGGCGAACACGACGATGATGCTGTTGAGGACGGCGAGGCCGCGATCGATCGCCGCCGCAAGGCCTGTTCTTGCGGCAGCGTTCGGCAGGTCATCACGATCCGGAAGCGGACCGTGGCTCATGCTGCGACGTCGGTGGCGAGCTTGAGCAGGTTCGCAGCGGTCGCGGTCTTAGCGCTGTAGTCCTTCCAGGCGGTGTCGCGGGCGATGTCGCGCCACTTGCCGACGGTCGCGGCGTCGAGCGCCGAGACCTTGGCGCCGGCTTTCTCGTAGACCTTGGCAACCTCGACGTCGTCGTCCTGCGCGCCCTTGCGGCCGAAGGCTTCGAGCTCGGTGCCGACCGCGAGCAGGATGTCCTGATGGTTCTTCGGCAGCTTGTCGAAGATCGCCTTCGACATCATCAGCGGCTCGAGCATGAACCAATAGGAGGTGCCGGCCCCTGATGTCAGCGACTTCGCGACCTCTTCGAGACGGAACGAGATCAGGCTGGTGGACGAGGTGATGCCGGCATCGCAGGCGCCGGTCTGCATCGCCGCGTAGATTTCGTTCGATGGCACCGACAGCACCGAGGCGCCGGCGGTCTGGAGCACCATGTCCATCTCGCGCGAGCCGCCGCGCACCTTCAGGCCCTTGGCGTCTTCAGGCGCGACGATCGGCTTGGAGCGGCTGGCGACGCCGCCGGCCTGCCAGACCCAGGTGAGCAGAATGATGCCCTTGTCGGCGAGGAAGTCGGTCAGCGCCTTTCCGACCGGTTCTTTCTTCCAGCGCAAGCCCTGGTCATAGGTGGTCACGAGGCCGGGCATCAGGCCGATATTGGTCTCCGGCAGCTCGCCGCCCGCATAAGGCATCGGATAGAGGCTGATGTCGAGCGCGCCCTTACGCATCGCGGAGAACTGCGCGTTGGTCTTGATCAGCGAGGAGTTCGGATAGATTTCAGCGGCGATGTCGCCATTGCTGCGCTTGGCGACTTCGGCGGCGAACATGCGGCAGAGCCGGTCGCGGAAATCGCCTTTGTCGATGGTGCCACCTGGGAATTGGTGCGAGATCTTCAGCGTGGTGGCGGCCTGCGCCGTCCCGGTGCCGAAGCGAAGAATGGCGGGTGCGGCGACGGCGGTCGCGAGCAGATGACGGCGCGTGAGCATGGTGTGATCCCCTTGGGCGGTTCTTTGCAAGGTTCTTGTTTGGCGTGAATTTGGGTCCGGGTTTTCGAGCCCGGCGCGTAGGCCCATCCTAGCCGGTCTTACACCCGATGATCTCTCATCTGATAGTTCGAGACCGAATGCCGCGGCAAGTGCCGGACGTGCTGCGCTGCACACTTTCGATCTGCGTGGGACTACGCCAGACGAAGGACGGCAGCGGGCGCGCGGAAATTATCGGCCGGCGCGTAACAACACCACGTGGCAATCCGTCGACAGGACAGCGGCATCCGTCGCTGACAAACACCATCTCGAAGGGAAGACTGCTCATGACCATTCGCACCCGCATCGTGCTCGGCGTTTCGGCTGCCGCCCTGTCGCTTGGCCTCGCGCTGATGCCTGCCGCCTTTGCTCAGGACAAGATGGGCAAGGACGAGGGCATGATGAAGAAGGACACCATGTCCAAGGACGGCGTGAAGAAGAATACCATGTCCAAGGACGAGGGCATGAAGAAGGATCACATGTCGAAGGACGGCATGAAGAAAGACGACGGGATGATGAAGAAGAATTGATTATCCGCGGTCGTCGCGAAGCGCCTCGCCGAGGCGAAGGCGCGCGCTTCGGATGCCCTCCGCAATCGGCCATCGGGGCGGCGCATTCGCGCGCTCCGGTGGACCATCTCGAAGTGAAGTGAACTGAGGCGTGCCTCAGTTCAATTTGATTTGAACGCTACTTCCGCTTGGCCTTGCGGGCCGCGTAGCGGGCGTCGCGCTTTGCCTTCTGCTCGGCCTCGAGCGCAGCCATCCTTTCGGCCGCCTCCTGAGCCTCGCGTGCAATCCGCGCGGCCTCGGCTGCCTTCGCCTCTTCCTCGCGGCGCTTCTGCTCAGCCTTCTCCGCGTCGCGCGCGGCCTTTGCCTCGGCGCGCTTCACTGCGAGAGCCTCGCGCTCGGCGCGCTTCGCCGCAACCGCGGGATCATCGGGCCCGGGTTGGGATTTGAATTTGTTCAAAAGATTTTTGCGTGCGTCCTGCGCCGCCTTCTGACGGTCTGCGAAACCGGGTTCCCTGAATCCACTCATCGACCAGCCTTGTCTTCCTCGCTTTCGATCCTACATCACTGCCTGTTGGTACGTCGGCTGGGCATAGCAGGCGCCACGCGACGCACATGCGTGTACATCGACGCACGTCGCAACGCCACCCAAATCGCAGCCGATCAGGTCAACGAAAAATCGCCCCCCGACGATCTCTCGTAGCCCGGAAAAACTGCCGAATTGTGATGTCCCTCATAAGGGAGCACGCGGAGCGGCGCCTAGCGTCCGCCCCAACGAGACGGAGCACGGGCATGACGATCTTCCGACTGAGCCTGAAGGCGCTCGGAGCTGCCTTCGTGGTGGCGGCGCTGGCCGGCGCCGCATTGCTGCTAGCCCGTCCGCAGCCGATCGAGAGCGCCGTGTTGGGCGCCGATTGGGAGTGCACCCGGACCGCATTCGTGCTCACCACCTGTGCACCGCGGACGACCCCGGCGGTCGAGACCTCGCGCAAGGATGCAATCCGGCCGACCAGGGGCTGAACTGGATCGGACGATCGGATGTGACGCCACGTCGCAGAGGTGCTAAAGGCACCTTGCCCGACCGAAACAGGTCACCCATGTCCAAGCCCGAATCGGGCCCGAAGCCCAAATCCTCTCAAAAGTCACCATCCGGCGACAACCGCCGCGGCGCGGTCGCCGGCTTGATTATCGCGATCGTGATCCTGGGCGTCGGCTGGTGGCTCGCGCGGGATCTCACGGCCGCCAGCAAGATGCAGGACTGCCTGATGTCAGGGCGGAGCAACTGCAACGTGATCGAGCCGGCGCGCTAGGAGCGGTCCGGCGCGCACCGCT
This sequence comes from Bradyrhizobium sp. 153, assembly GCF_023073835.1. NCBI lineage: Bacteria > Pseudomonadati > Pseudomonadota > Alphaproteobacteria > Hyphomicrobiales > Nitrobacteraceae > Bradyrhizobium > Bradyrhizobium sp. 153. The sequence continues at coordinate 29,026 of NZ_JADPKH010000154.1, forward strand.
GCAGCTCTTTCGGGCCAAAAATTGCTCTGATCTTAATCATTTTTAACGGGACTTGGCCGATCAAGCAGGTCAGTTATGTCAGCCCGGCATCAGCTCGGCGTGAGATGAAGCGTTTATCGCGCCAGGAACCACGGCAATTGAGCACGGCAATCGAGAGAGTAGGGGGTCAAACACGCATGAGTGCGTCCAGCCGCATGAAGATCATCATTCCCTTGGTTTCGGCCATGTCGTTGCTCGCGCTGTCGGCGCAGGCGCAGGAGGCCAGACCGCCGAAGGAGGCCGGCCAACAGCCGGCAGGGTCGCGACCCGGCGCGCCGCCCCAGGACAATCAGTCCATGCGCAAGGGGCCTCCGCCGCAGCAGGCGGCCCGGCCCGCGCTGCAGCCTTCCGGTCAGCCTCATGCCGGTCCCGGCTCGCACAATGCCGGCGGCCCGCCCGCGCGCAATTATGCCCGCGGGCCCGCACCGGCGCGCGATTGGGGCGGTCACGCCTATCGCGGCAACCGCGCCTGGGAGGGCGGACGCTGGCGCCACGAGGTCCGCAACGGCCGATCGGGCTGGTGGTGGGATGTCGGCGGCGTCTGGTATTATTATCCGCAGCGCATGGCCGGACCGCCGGCCTACATCTCCGAGGAGTATATCGACGACGTGCCGGTGGCTTATGCGCCGCCGCCGGCGGCGTACGCGCCGCCACCGCCTCCGCCGCCAGCTGATCCCGGTGCAAGCGCGCTGGGCGGCGCCATCGTCGGTGGGGTGCTGGGCGGCCTGCTCTCCGGCAATGCAACCGGAGCTGCCGCAGGCGCGGTTCTCGGCGGGGCGACCGGCGCGATCGCCGGCGCTACGGCCGCCTCGCAACCCGGCTACTATCTGGCTCAGGGCGTTTGCTACTACCGCTATCCCAACGGTCAGTATGTGCAGGCCGATCCCCGCGCATGCTACTGAGTTTTCCCAGCCGGATTTGAAGCGCAGAAGCGGGCTCAGGCCCGCCTCTTTCGTCTGGCGCCCCGCGATAGGCATCACATCCAGCACTGCGCTCGCTGACACTCACGCAAGTCTCGAAAGAAAACGTCGGGATGATTCGCGGGGTGTAGCTCATGCTGGATTCCATCCAGATCAGCATGGCGTGGTGGGACATGATCGTTTGCGGGGGGATCAAGCTCTCGCAGGTACTGCATTAGCTGTTCTAGCGCACCATCGGCGGCGGCTCCCCAGCGGGCAGACCAAATCGCCTTTGCGCTTCAAGATACCAGCCAGTTGAAAAACGCCATCGCGGCCCAGACCAGGCCGCCGATCCATGCCAGCATTACGATGGTGATGGTGCCGAGATAGGCGATCCCGAGCAGGGCGGACCCTTGTCGTTGGGTCGGGACGACCACCTCGGCTGCTGCTTTGTGTGTCATGACCGGACCATCCTGTCCTCTGCGCTCCTGCAAGCGCTCGCGCCTAGAGAGCGCCAAGTAGTGTTTATCGGAGATGCCGTCCGCAGCCTGTGAGGCAATTCACAGACCAGTCTGAATGACACACCAGTCTGAATGAATCTCGGCCCTGGCGTCACGATGCCTGCATACATCGAAGCGATCGCTCCGGAGTCTCCCGTGACAATTCCGCCGGACGCCGGCGCTGCCCCGCAATGATACGGACGAAATTGCCATGCGCTTGTCCAGATCGGCCGGTTATACGGTCGGCATCATGTGCAGCAAGTACGATCCACAGCACGAGGCCGAGGCCGCGATGAAGCGGGCCGCTGCGTCCGAAGGCGCTGATCGGCAGCGCCTGATCCAGCTGGCCCTGGCTTGGCATCAGCTCGCCCGCGACCGGCGTGAGGAGCGGACGGATTAGCCGCATTCCCGCCGACAGCCCTTTCGTGGCAAGAAAAACCCCGTGCTCGGGGGGACAAGCACGGGGTTCTTCAAAGCCGACCGGGGCTGGTAGGTCGGCACCACCTGTTTCGTCGCATGCAACGTGCCGGTGGTGAACTCGTTCCATGACGCGCAGAAATTTATCGCGCCTTTGCCCAGGGCGACCGGCTTGCGCGGTCCACCTCGGCTCAGATCTCGGAACATTCGATCCGCAGCAGCGTTGGCCGGCCATGACCGACCCCGAATTGCGTGCACAGTCCTTCGAGATCGCCTGGAGATATCTCGACCAATCCGGTCTGCTAACCGGTGAACCCAAGGATTCAGCCCGCTTCATCCTGAACAGGATCGACCGCATGATGCTGCGCGGCGAGCGGCGCAGACTGCTACTGTCAAACGCCGCGATTGATGCCTACCGGCTGCGGCCTCTGCTCGTGACGCTGGATGCATGATCGATACGCCGCCGGGTGCGTCTGGTCGCCTCCACGCGCCCAGGCCCGAACGGCGAAGGCCAGTTGATGGTGACCAACCGCGACATCCGTCAGAGAAGCTTGCACAACTTCGAGGCGCTTCGCAATTCCGCCCGGGCTCACGTCTACGGCAGCGTCGATCGCCAAAAATGCCATGGCGCTGGCGGCAACCCCGGACGTGATGGCGATTCTTGTCCAATCGGATGGCGGCATCACGATAACCTTCGACAGCTCTTTTGCATGCCGGATAGGTAGGGCTCTGCTGTCCGCTGGACAGGCCTGCGCACGCTTTCTTGAAGTGCGATAGATTTGCAAAGTTTGCTGCGTAGCGATGTTGCGCTTGACACGAATCGGCGAACCCCGAAACGGGTCCGTGAACAAAGAAAAAGCCCCCAAAGGGGCTTGCTGTGTTATGCCGCTTCCGTTTTCGGCACGGCGTCGGCGTTCACCGACAGCTTGACGACATCGCCTTCGACGGCGCCGACATATTTCGTGTCGATGTAGTGATGGTGGTCCTTGTGACCTTCGGGACTGTCCTTCCGGGTCAGCTTGATGCGGTTGCCCTCGACGCGGTCGACGGTGCCGACATGGGCGCCGTCCTTGCCGATGATTTTCATGTGCTCTCTGATATCAGCCATATGGTCCTCCTTGCACAGTCTTTAACTGCGAAGAGCGGCCTTCGTTGCAGGCCGCGCGGGCAGATACTGGACCCAACGCAGGGCGCAGACGTTGAATTGCGGATGGCACATGTCCAAGATCCGCATGGAGACGCTTGAGGCCTATCTGGAACGAAAGCATCAGGAACTCAGGCTATTGAATGATTGTCTGAGAAACCGGCTCGATTTGGCACGTCCGCGATCCGTCGACGAGGTCGTCAGGTCCAAATTCCAGATCACTGCGGCGCTGAGAGCGGAGCATGAGCTGCATGAGTGGAAGGCGACGGAGACGGCCTGGTCGCACACGGCCGATCCCGCCAGCGGGCCGTTCCAGTTCAGTTATGACTACCAGCGGGCCGATCTCAGGGTACGCGGTCCTTCGTTCTATGAGCTCGCGTGCGGCTGCACGATCGAGACGATCTATACCGCGTCAGGCATGGCCGCGATCTCCGCTGTGCTCCTCGCTTCCGCACAGATCATCGACAAGGCCGACATCCTGGTGCTCCCGAGCACCTACGGCGAAACGCTGGAGCTGATCCGAAGCTTTGTCCCGCACCTGCAACTCGTCGGCTTGAAGCCCGCGCTGGGCGATGGGTTTGCCCGGGGGAATTCTCCGCAAATCCTGTTGCTCGATTCCTGCTCCTTTGCCGGCGCTTTCGAGGCGGCGCTCCGCAGTGACGGCTCGGGGCTCGATCTCCTCGTCTTCGACACGACCTGTTTCGCCGGCAGATCCGGGCGGATCAGACGCGTCCTGCGATGGGCCCGGCGATACGGAATTCCGCTGGTGCTGGTGCGAAGCCACAACAAGCTCGATTCGCTCGGAGCGGAATATGGCCGGCTCGGCTCGGCGGTTTTCGTCTATGACAAGGAGCACGAGCGGCGGGCAGGGCGCCTTGACTGCAAAGGGCTCGCCGCCGCAACGCGTAACGCGGTGCGGCTGCTCGGCGGCGCGGCGTTGCCGGCACACTTCCCGCCCTTTGCGGGCAGTGCAACCTACTGGGCTCTGACGAAAAGGCGCGTTGCGGCGATCTTGCGCAACGGACGAAGCACGGCCCGATATTTTGCCGCAAGGCTCCCGGCGCTCTCGGCCGAGCTCCATTTCACCCACGGCCTCTACGTTACGCTTCGGAGCAGGCATCCGCTGGACGAGGCGAGCGCGCGACAGGCCGCCGAAGACATGAGCAACGAACTCCGCGCCGAGGGTTTTCCCATCCGTCACGCCGGCAGCTTCGGTTTCGACTTCGCCGCGACCGAGTGGTTTCACGATGCCACTAGGGAACAGTATAGCGTCCGGGTGGCTATTCCCGATCTTCCGACGGAGCTCTGGAATGATCTGGCCGCGGCGATTGCGTCGTGGTGGCGGGCGCATCAGGCCGAGGTTGGAAGATGAACGCCGCTGCGGCGCCGCGGGGGGCCGAGCGAGACTAGCCCCCTTTTAGCGTCGGTTGGCGATCCCGGCAGGACTCGAACCTGCAACCCGCGGAGTAGAAACATTCCGGGCGCGGAGGCAAAATCCGCTACTCAGCAAAGGCTTAAGCCGGCTCC
>NZ_JADPKH010000154.1:33651-224707 GCF_023073835.1 Bradyrhizobium sp. 153
TGTATTATTTTATTGCGCGTCTGGCGAATGTCTTTGATCGCTAAAGGTTTTTCCTGGCGATCCCGGCAGGACTCGAACCTGCAACCCGCGGAGTAGAAATCCGCTACTCTATCCAGTTGAGCTACGGGACCGTCTTCAGCCGCCCCGGTTTTGAGGGCCGGCTGTTCACCTCCATGCCAATAGGAAAATTCTTGCCTTTCGCCAAGTCTGAACCGAACCGTTTTCCTCAGAGCGGCGACAAAGCGGAACGGTGGCGTGTCAGGGTGCCGGGTCGAGCGGCAGCGCGACGGACGATGGATCACATCTCCGGGAACGCTGAATAGCTTCCGGGACACGGGCGCCCCCCGACTGGTCTCTGGTATTGATGCGCCGTCAGGACACGTGCGCGGAGGTATCTTGATCGGTCTCCTCTGAGCTTGCGTTGTCATGGCGAAGCGACGATTTGCACCCTTGGTTCCATCGCCTTGAGTCCGTCACCTTTCCGCGCACTTCATTTTGCCGCCGCGGCGCTCGTCCGCGATTTCCGGGAGTCCCTCATGATCGGTCTGATCCGCGCCGTCACACTCTGCGCCACGCTGGCGCTCGGCCTTGGCGCAGCGCAAGGAGCCGACAAGGCGTTCAAGCGCGACGATCTTGCCGATTCCGCGATCAAGCTGGAAGCCCAGATCAAGAGCGAGGCGGGACCGGTCGCCAAGTCCATTGCGACGCTGCGCACCGACGCCGACGCCGCATTCCGGCGCAACGACTATCGCACCGGCCTTTCGGTGCTCGGGCAGATTGCGGCGATCACGCCGGAGGATACCGGCAACTGGCTGCGGCTCGCCAAGGTCATCTTCCAGATCTCGCCGAAGAGCTCGAGCGAGCAGACGTTCCTCTGGGAGCGTGCGTCGACCGCCGCCTACATCGCCTATATGCGTGCCGGGAATTCGGGCGAGGAGGCCGACGCGCTCGCCGCGCTCGGCAAGTCGCTGGCCGAACGCAAGCTGTGGCGGCCGGCGCTGGATGCGATGCGGCTGTCGCTGGACATGCGCGAGGTCGCCGACGTCCGCGGCCCGTATGAAAAGCTGCGCGATGAGCATGGTTTTCGGCTGCTCGACTATACCGTGGACTCGGATTCGGCGAGCCCGCGCGCCTGCTTCCAGTTCTCTGAGGAGGTGGCCAAGCGGACCGACTTTGCGCCGTTCCTGGCGTTGGCCGGCACCGACAGGCCGGCGCTGTCGGCCGAGGGTAAGCAGCTCTGCGTCGACGGGCTGAAGCATGGCGAGCGCTACAACATCAACCTGCGCGCCGGGCTGCCGTCGGCCGTGAAGGAGGGTCTGCCGAAATCGGCCGAATTCAATGTTTATGTGCGCGACCGGAAACCCTTCGTGCGCTTCACCAGCCGCGCCTATGTACTGCCGAGGACCGGCCAGCGCGGCATTCCCGTGGTCAGCGTCAATACGCCCGCCGTCAGCATCAACGTGTTCAGGATCGGCGACCGCAACCTGATCAACACGGTTGTGGACAGCGACTTCCAGAAGACGTTGTCGAAATATCAGCTCACCGATCTCGGCGACGAGCGCGGTGTCAAGGTCTGGTCCGGCCAGCTCGCGACCGCGACGACGCTGAACCAGGACGTCACCACCGCATTCCCAGTCGATCAGGCGCTCGGCGAGCTTCAGCCTGGCGTGTACGTCATGACCGCCGGGGCCAAGGGGCCAGGCTCCGACGATGATTACCAGCTCGCGACGCAATGGTTCATCGTCTCCGATCTCGGTGTGTCGGCCTATTCCGGCAACGACGGCATCCACGTCTTCGTCAACTCGCTGGCTTCGACCGATCCGGTCGGCAAGGCCGAGGTGCGGCTGGTTGCCCGCAACAACGAGATCTTGGCTAGCCGCAAGACTGACGACAGCGGCCACGTGCTGTTCGAGGCGGGGCTCGCGCGCGGTGAGGGCGGGCTGTCGCCGGCGCTGCTGACCGTAACTGGCGACAACGCCGATTATGCCTTCCTCAGCCTCAAGACGAGCGCCTTCGACCTTTCCGACCGCGGCGTCTCCGGGCGCGCGGTCCCGGCCGGTGCCGACGCCTTCGTCTATGCCGAGCGCGGCGTCTACCGTTCCAGCGAAACCGTCTATCTCACTGCGCTCTTGCGCGACGGACAGGGCAATGCCGTGACCGGCGGGCCGCTCACGCTAGTGATCGAGCGTCCCGACGGCGTCGAATTCCGCCGCGCCGTGCTGTCCGACCAGGGCGCGGGCGGCCGCACGCTCGCCGTGCCGCTCAACTCGGCCGTCCCGACCGGGACCTGGCGAGCGCGCGCTTTCACCGATCCGAAGGGCGCCTCGGTCGGCGAAACCACCTTCATGGTCGAGGATTACGTCCCCGATCGGATCGAATTCGACTTGTCCGCCAAGGACAAGCTGATCAAAGCTAATGCTCCAGTGGAGCTGAAGGCGGACGGTCATTTCCTCTATGGCGCGCCGGCCTCGGGCCTTCAGCTCGAAGGCGACATGCTGGTCGCGCCTGCGAGCGAGCGTCCGGGCTTTGCCGGCTACCAGTTCGGCGTCAACGACGAGGAGACCACCTCGAACGAGCGCACGCCGCTGGAGAACCTGCCCGGGGCCGACGCCAATGGCGTTGCGACCTTCCCGGTGACGCTGGACAAGCAGCCGGCCTCGACCCGGCCGCAGGAGGCGCAGATCTTCGTCCGCATGGTCGAGACCGGCGGTCGCGCCGTCGAGCGCAAGCTGGTGCTGCCGATCGCGCCCGCGACCGCCATGATCGGCATCAAGCCGCTGTTCGGCGACAAGAACGTCGCCGAAGGCGACAAGGCCGAGTTCGACGTCGTGTTCGTCTCGCCCGAGGGCAAGACGCTCCCCCGCGACGGCCTCCGCTACGAGCTCCTGAAGATGGAGTCGCGCTATCAGTGGTATCGCCAGAATAATTACTGGGAGTACGAGCCGGTCAAGTCGACCTCGCGCGTCGCCGACGGCGATGTCGTGATCGCCGCCGATAAGCCGTCGCGGATTTCGCTGAACCTCCAGCCCGGCCGCTATCGGCTCGATGTGAAGTCGAACGACGCTGACGGCCCGGTGACCTCCGTGCAGTTCGACGTCGGCTGGTACTCTGATGGCAGCGCCGATACGCCGGACCTGTTGGAGACCTCGATCGACAAGCCGCAATACGCCTCCGGCGACACCATGACAGTGTCGGTCAATGTGCGCAGCGCCGGCAAGCTGACCATCAACGTGCTCGGCGACCGCCTGCTGACGACGCAGACCATCGACGTCAAGGAAGGCACCGCGCAAGTCAAGCTTCCGATCGGCAAGGACTGGGGCACCGGCGCCTACGTCGTGGCGACGCTGCGCCGTCCGCTCGATGCGGCCGCCCAGCGCATGCCGGGCCGGGCGATCGGCCTGAAATGGTTCGGCATCGACAAGCAGACTCGCACGTTGCAAGTGAAGCTGACGCCGCCGGCGCTGATCCGGCCGAACTCGACGCTGAAAATCCCGGTCAAGCTCGACGGGCTCAATCCGGGCGAGGACGCCAAGGTCGTCATCGCCGCAGTCGACGTCGGCATCCTCAACCTCACCAATTACAAGCCGCCGGCGCCGGATGATTACTATCTCGGCCAGCGTCGCCTCAGCGCCGAGATCCGCGATCTCTACGGGCAACTCATCGATGGGATGTCGGGCACCCGCGGCCAGATCAAGTCCGGCGGCGACGCCGGTGCGGGCGAGCTCCAGGGCTCGCCGCCCACGCAAAAACCGCTGGCCCTGTATTCAGGCATCGTCACGGTCGGCGCTGACGGCACCGCAGGAGTTAGCTTCGACATTCCGGAGTTCGCCGGCACCGCGCGCGTGATGGCGGTGGCGTGGACCGCCACGAAACTTGGTCGCGCCAACACCGATGTCGTGATCCGCGATCCCGTGGTGCTGACGACGACCCTGCCGCGGTTCCTGCTCAATGGTGATCGCGGCACGGTCAATCTGGAGATCGACAATGTCGAGGGCCAGGCCGGCGACTATGTCGTCAACGTGAAGGCGGGCGGCCCGGTGAAGATGACTGGCAATCCCGCCATCACGGTCAAGCTTGTCGCCAAGCAGCGCAACGCGTTCTCGCTGGCGATTGATGCAACGGCCGCGGGGCAGGCGACGCTCGACGTCGACATCAAGGGACCGAACGGCCTTATGCTCGCGCGTCACTATGCGCTCGACGTCAAGGCGGCGACGCAGGTGTTGGCGCGGCGCTCGATCCGTACCCTGGCGAAGGGCGAGAGCCTGACGCTGACCGCGGATATGTTCTCCGATCTCGTGCCGGGCACCGGCAGCGTCTCGGTGTCGGCCAGCCTGTCGACCGCGCTCGATGCGGCGACGATCCTGAAAGCGCTCGACCGCTATCCCTATGGCTGCTCGGAGCAGATCACGAGCCGCGCGATGCCATTGCTCTATGTCAATGACCTCGCCGCCGGGGCGCACCTCGCCATGGATACCGAGGTCGACCAGCGCATCCGCGACGCGATCGAGCGGCTGTTGGCGCGCCAGGGTTCGAACGGTTCGTTCGGCCTGTGGTCGGCCGGGGGCGACGATGCCTGGCTGGATGCCTATGTCACGGACTTCCTGACCCGCGCCCGCGAAAAGGGCTTTGCAGTGCCGGACGCGCTGTTCAAGAACGCGCTCGACCGCATCCGCAACTCCGTCGTCAATGCCGACGAGCCAGAGAAAGACGGCGGCCGGGAGCTCGCCTATGGCCTCTATGTGCTTGCCCGTAATGGCGCAGCTCCCATCGGACACCTCCGCTATCTCGCCGACACCAAGCTCGCCAACCTTGCGACGCCGATTGCGAAGTCGCAGCTCGCGGCGGCGCTCGCGCTGGTCGGCGATCGTAACCGCGCGGAACGCGTCTATGGCGCCGCACTCGATAGCCTCGCGCCGAAGCCCGCACTCGAGTTCGGCCGCACCGACTACGGTTCGCAGCTCCGTGATGCTGCGGCGCTGGTCTCACTCGCCAGTGAAGGAAACGCGCCGAAGGCGACGCTGACGCAGGCGGTGTCGCGGGTCGAGACCGCGCGCGGGCTTACGCCCTACACCTCCACGCAGGAGAATGCCTGGCTGGTATTGGCGGCGCGCGCGCTCGCCAAGGAGAACCTGTCGATGGAAGTCGACGGCCAGCCGGTGAAGACTGCGCTCTATCGCAGCTACAAGGCTGCGACGCTGGAGGGCAAGCCGCTGAAGATCACCAACACTGGCGATGCGCCGGTGCAGGCGGTGGTCTCGGTGTCGGGCTCGCCCGTGACGCCGGAGCCGGCGGCGTCGAACGGCTTCAAGATCGAGCGCAACTACTTCACTCTCGACGGCAAGCCGGCCGACATCAGCAAGGTCAAGCAGAACCAGCGCTTTGCGGTGGTGCTGAAGATCACCGAGGCCAAGCCCGAGTACGGCCACATCATGGTGTCGGACTATCTGCCGGCGGGCCTCGAGATCGACAATCCGAAGCTGGTCTCGTCCGGCGATAGCGGTACGCTGGACTGGATCGAGGACGGCGAGGAGCCTGAGGATACCGAGTTCCGCGACGACCGCTTCACCTCGGCTATCGACCGCGCCTCGGACTCAAAGTCGGTCTTCACAGTCGCCTATGTCGTGCGCGCAGTCTCGCCCGGCAAATACGTGCTGCCGCAGGCCTATGTCGAGGACATGTATAATCCCTCGCGCTACGGCCGTACCGGGACGGGCACCGTCGAGGTGCGGGCTGCGAAGTGAGCAACGAGGATGAGTGACGCTCTGAACGCGCCAAATTCTCCGCCGTCATGCCCGGGCTTGTCCCGGGCATCTACGGCTTTTGGTGCCGCGGGCAAGAACGTGGATGGCCAGTACAAGCGCGGCGATGACGTAGCCAGCGGCAAGGGCCATCGCGTCCTCTCAGCCGTCGCCCTCACACTCATCCTCGCCATCGTCGGGTTCGTCGCCTGGGTCTACTCCCTCGGTCCGCTGCCACTCGACGAGGCGCGGCAGGTCTCGACCACCATCGTCGACCGCAACGGCAAGCTGCTGCGCGCCTATGCCATGGCCGATGGGCGGTGGCGGCTGCCCGTCGATGCCAGGACGAACGTTGATCCGACCTATCTTAAACTGCTGCTGGCCTATGAGGACCAGCGCTTCTATGCGCATGACGGCATCGACCCGCTGGCGCTGGGCCGGGCCGCATTGCAGCTTGCAACGCGCGGCCACATCGTGTCGGGCGGCTCGACCATTACCATGCAGCTTGCGCGGCTGATGGAGCCGCGGCGACAGCGCTCGCTCTATGCCAAGCTGCGGCAGATGGTTCGTGCGATCGAGATCGAGCGGAGCTTGAGCAAGGACGAGATCCTCGACCTTTATCTCGCGCTCGCGCCTTACGGCGGCAATCTCGAAGGCATCCGCGCCGCGTCGATCGCATATCTCGGCAAAGAGCCGAAGCGTCTGTCGCTGGCCGAGGCCGCGCTGCTGGTCGCACTCCCGCAATCGCCGGAGACGCGCCGGCTTGATCGGCATCCAGAGACAGCCCGCATTGCGCGTGATCGTGTGCTCGACCGCATGGTCTCGGAGCATCAGGTCAGCGCGGAGGATGCAAAGCAGTCCAAGGCCGTTGCCATTCCGAAGCTGCGCAAGCCGATGCCGATCCTGGCGCCGCATGCATCCGACACCGCGCTTTCCACGGCGAAGGACACGCCGGTCATCAGGCTGACGCTGGACGCGAACTTGCAGAAGGTGCTGGAGCCGCTGGCACGTGATCGCGCCATTGCGCTCGGGCCCAACATCTCGGTCGGCATCATCGTGGTCGACAATGAGAGCGGCGACGTGCTCGCCCGTGTCGGCTCGGCCGATTATTTCGACGAGAGTCGGGCAGGGCAAGTCGACATGACTCGCGCTATCCGCTCGCCGGGCTCGACGCTCAAACCTTTCATCTACGGGCTCGCCTTCGAGGATGGCTTCGTGCATCCGGAGAGCCTGATCGACGACCGGCCGGTTCGCTTCGGCTCCTACGCGCCGGAAAATTTCGACATGATGTTCCAGGGCACGGTGCCGGTGAAGAAGGCGCTGCAATTGTCGTTGAACGTGCCCGCCATCGTGCTGCTCGATCGCGTTGGCTCCAGCCGGCTGGCCTCGCGGCTGCGGCAGGCTGGTGGCAATCTCGTGCTGCCCAAGGACGAGGCGCCGGGGCTTGCCATGGGTCTCGGCGGTGTCGGAATCACGCTCCAGGACCTCGTCCAGCTCTATACGGGCTTCGCCCGGCTCGGCACCACCAAGCCGCTGCGCGAGGTCATGACTGACAGGGATGATCGCGAGCCGTTGCGGCTGCTCGATCAGGTCGCGGCCTGGCAGGTCGGCAACGTGCTTCTGGGCACACCGCCGCCCGAGAACGCCGCCCACAACCGGATCGCCTTCAAGACCGGCACCTCCTACGGCTATCGCGATGCTTGGTCGGTCGGGTTCGACGGCCGCATGACCGTCGGCGTCTGGGTCGGCCGGCCCGACGGCGCCCCGGTTCCCGGCCTGATCGGGCGCGTCGCTGCCGCGCCGATCCTGTTCGACGCGTTCGCCCGAACCGGCAAGACGCTCGCTCCGTTGCCGAAGCCGCCCAAGGGAACCCTGGTCGCCAGCAATACCAAGTTGCCGCTGCCGCTGAAGCGGTTCCGTCCCGTTGGGGAATTGGTGCGCACCGGCGGCGAGCAGGCGCTGCACATTCAGTTTCCGCTGAACGGCTCGCGGATCGACGTCGATCGATCGAGTGGTCGGGAGGGCGCGGCGATGCCGGTCAAGGTCGCCGGCGGCGTTCTGCCCATGATCGTCATGGTTAACGGAACCGCGCTTGGCGAGATCGACGGCCGTCGCCAGCGCCTGATCGATCCGCCCGGTCCGGGCTTTGCGCGGCTCACCGTCATCGATGCGACGGGCGCCGCGGACACAGTTGTCATTCGAATTCAATGACCCTGCCTCAAGCGGTTGTGGCGATGGCGGTTTCAGCGTAAGCGGAACCAATGGCCGAGACCTACCCGAGCCCCCGTTTTGGAGCACCCCGCGAGCCGAAAGCGCCCGTGAATCCGGGCAGCGGGCTCGTGCGCATGCTCGATATTGTCACGGCCAGTCACGCCCGTGCAGTCGGCTTTCTGGTGCTGAGTGCGCTGCTGCTGTTCCTGCCGGGCTTCTTCACCATCCCGCCTATTGACCGCGATGAAGCGCGCTTTGCCCAGGCCACCAAGCAGATGGTCGAGAGCGGCGACTATGTCGACATCCGCTTCCAGGAGGATGTCCGCTACAAGAAGCCGGTCGGCATCTATTGGCTGCAATCGGCCGCGGTCGAAACCGCCGCGGCGCTCAAGCTGCCGAAGGCCGAATTGCGCATCTGGGTCTACCGGCTGCCGTCGCTGCTGGGAGCGATCGGCGCCGTGCTCATGACCTATTGGGCCGCACTCGGCTTCGTCACCCGGCGTGCCGCGGTGCTGGCGGCGCTGATGATGTCCGCCTCGGTGCTGCTCGGCGTCGAGGCGCGGCTGGCCAAGACCGACGCGATGCTGCTGCTCTGCGTGGTCGCCGCGATGGGCGCGATGGCGCGGGCCTACCTGTCATGGCAACGCGCCGAGGACGAGACCCATCCGCCCTGGAGCTGGCCGGCGATCTTCTGGAGCGCGCTCGCCATCGGCATCCTGATCAAGGGTCCGCTGATCCTGATGTTCGCGGGCCTCACTATCGTCGCGCTCGCGATCCAGGACCGCGACGCCTCCTGGCTGCGGAAGCTGCGCCCGGTCTGGGGCCTGATGTGGATGCTGGTCCTGGTGCTGCCCTGGTTCGTCGCAATCTTCTGGCGCGCGGGCGAGGCCTTCTTCGCCGATTCCGTCGGCGGCGACATGCTGAGCAAGTTAGGGGCCCAGGAATCCCATGGCGCGCCGCCCGGTCTTTACCTCGCGCTGTTCTGGATCACGTTCTGGCCGGGCGCGCCGCTCGCGGCCATGGCGGCGCCCGCAGTGTGGCGAGCGCGGCGCGAGCCCGGCGCGCAGTTCCTGCTGGCCTGGCTGGTCCCGTCCTGGATCGTGTTCGAGGCCGTACTGACCAAGCTGCCGCATTACGTGCTGCCGCTGTACCCCGCGATCGCGATCCTCACCGCGGGCGCGCTGGAGCGGCGTGTGCTGTCGCGGTCCTGGCTGATGCGCGGCTCGGCCTGGTGGTTCGCGATCCCCGCGGCCGCCTCGATCATCGCCGTGGTCGGCGCCGTGATGCTGACGCGCCAGCCGGCCTTCGTGGCCTGGCCTTTCATCGCGGCGTCGCTGATCTTCGGCCTGTTCGCCTGGTGGCTCTACGACAACAATCGCGCCGAGCGCTCGCTGCTCAACGCGCTGGTCGCCGCGCTCATGTTGGCGGTGACGGTCTACGGAATCGTGCTGCCGTCGCTGACTCCGCTGTTTCCGAGCATCGAGATCGCGCGCGCGCTTCGCAACGTCACCTGCGTGGGACCGAAGGCGGCTGCTGCCGGCTATCACGAGCCGAGCCTGGTGTTCCTGACAGGCACGCAGACGCTGCTCACCGACGGCTCGGGCGCAGCTGACTTTCTGCGGCAGGGCAGCTGTCGCTTCGCCCTGATCGAGCAACGCTCGGAGCGTAGCTTCGTGCAGCGCGCCGAGGCGATCGGGCTGCGCTACAAGGTTGGCACGCGCATCGAGGGCTACAATTTCTCGCAAGGGCGCGCGATCTCGATCTCGATCTTCCGCTCGGAGGGCACCGAATAGATGCGGGCCCCGAACGACATTGGGCCGCCTGCAGGCTATCCCGCGCAATTGCTCGCCGTGTCCTGGCGCGCGCTGGCGCAGCTCGTGCGCACGCCCTCGCATTCGCGCCGCGCCGAGGCCGCCCGGAAGCTGGCGCGGCATTCGCTCTGGCTCAGCGCAGCAGGCGCAGCCCTGGTCATCGTGCTGATGGTCGGGCTCGACCAGACTGAGATCCAACTGATGCCGGCGCGCGGCACGCCAAGCCTCTGGCCGATCCGCATCCTCACCGACTTCGGCAAGGACGAGTATGTGCTGTCTCTCCTGGGCGCTGCGCTGGTGGTCGTGGCCTTCGTCGCGGCAGCACTGCACGGGACCCGCCGCGCGTTGCTGCTCGGCCTCGGCACGCGGCTGCAATTCATGTTTCTGTCGGTTGCCGTGTCGGCGTTCGCTGCCGAGATCCTGAAATATCTCATCGGGCGCGGACGTCCGTTCGTCGGCGGCAAGCCCGATCCGTTCAACTTCGTCCCGTTGGAGGGCACGGGTGCCTACGCCAGCCTGCCGTCGGGCCATGCGGTCGCCGCATTCGCCTTGGCGTTTGCAGTGTCGGCATTGTGGCCGCACCTGCGCGTATTCATGTTCACTTACGCGATCGTGATCCTCTTGACCCGCTTGGTGCTGCTCGCGCATCACCCGAGCGATGTCGTCGCCGGCGCCATGGTCGGCCTGGTCGGTGCCATGGCGGTCCGCTACTGGTTTGCGGCCCGAAAACTAGGCTTTGCCATCCGGGCGGACGGCACCATCGTGCCAATTGCGGGGATGGTCTCCGGCCGCCTCAAAAGGGTTGCCCGCCGGACATCCGGCCCATAAAAGCGGCTGCCTGCCGGACCGCCGGTTCCACGGTGCAGGCCCATTCCAACCCACGAGCCTCGATTTGTCGACGTCCCAGCCTTCGGTTTCCATCGTCGTTCCCGTGCGCAACGAAGCCGAGAACATCGCGCCCTTGATCGAGGAGATCACGGCGGCGCTCGATGGCCGCTGGGCCTATGAGATCATCTATGTCAACGACGGCTCGACGGATGCGACCGGCGAGCGGCTCAGCGCCATGATGAAGCAGCGGGACAATCTGCGTCAGCTCCGCCATGCGAGATCGGGCGGCCAGTCGGCGGCGGTGCGTAGTGGCGTGCGTGCGGCGCGCGGGATGATCGTGGCCACGCTTGACGGAGACGGCCAGAATAATCCGGCGTTTCTGCCGGACCTGATCGCGGCAGTCGAGAAGGGAGCAGGGCGGGTCGGGCTCGCCGCCGGCCAGCGGGTCGGGCGCAAGGACACCGGCTTCAAGAAATTTCAGTCGCGCGTGGCGAACGGCATTCGCAACGCGATCCTGAAGGACGGCACGCGCGACACCGGCTGCGGCCTGAAGGCGTTCCGGCGCGACGTCTTCCTGATGCTGCCCTATTTCGACGGGCTGCATCGCTTCCTGCCGGCGCTGGTCCGCCGCGAAGGCTACGACATTGCCTATGTCGACGTGATCGATCGGCCGCGCCGCTCCGGCGTGTCGAATTATGGCTTTTTCGACCGGCTGTGGATCGGCATCATGGATCTCGCAGGCGTGTGGTGGCTGATCCGGCGCAAGAAGCCGACGCCAGATGTGACCGAGGTGAACGCATGATCATCCAATACGGTCAAGCGCTGAGCAACTATCTCTACGACGTCTTCGTCGCCAAGTTCGATTTCTGGCT
This sequence comes from Bradyrhizobium sp. 153, assembly GCF_023073835.1. Classification (NCBI taxonomy): domain Bacteria; kingdom Pseudomonadati; phylum Pseudomonadota; class Alphaproteobacteria; order Hyphomicrobiales; family Nitrobacteraceae; genus Bradyrhizobium; species Bradyrhizobium sp. 153. The sequence continues at coordinate 45,112 of NZ_JADPKH010000154.1, forward strand.
CGCGTTCGGCCTCGTCGCGCAATTGTTCTTCACCGCGCGCTTCCTGGTGCAGTGGATCGCGAGCGAACGCGCCGGCAACAGCGTGGTGCCGATGGCGTTCTGGTTCTGCTCGATGGGCGGCGGGCTGATGACGCTGGTCTATGGCGTCGTGAAGCGCGAGCCCGTCATCATCCTCGGACAGTCGCTCGCGACCATCATCTACATCAGAAACATCATGCTGATCTGGAAGAACCGCGGCAGCGCCTCGAAGACGCTGGATCGCTGACCGGAGACGCTAGTGCGGCAGCGCCGACGCCGCGCCTGACGCGGGCAGGGCAGCTGCTTCGGCCGCACTCCTCCGATAGGGCTCACCTGCCGCGTCCAGCACGGGGTAGGCGACCGAGCAGATATGCGAGTGGATGCGACGCAGATCACGCAGCACGTCCAGATGCAGCGACGTGGTCTCGATGGTCTCGGGGCGGCCCTTCCGCAGCCGGTCCAGATGGCGCTCGACCGCAGCAAGCTCGGTGTTGCGCAGCGCCGTCTTCTCTACCAGCAGCTTGCGCGCCTCATTGGCGTCGCCCGACATGAAGACGCCGAAGGCGATCCGCAGCGAATCCATCGTGCGCTTGTGGAAAGCGGCGAGCTCCTCAGCCCCTTCGGCCGAGAATTGGAAGCGCCGCTTGATCTTCTTGGTGGCGAGCTCGCTCAGGCTCTTGTCGATGATGTCGCCGATATGCTCGAGGTTGATGGCGAAGGAGATGATCTCCATCGCGCGCCGCCCTTCGCTCTCGTCGAGGCTGCCTCGCATGAGTTTTGTGACGTAGAGCTTGATGGCCTCGTCCAGGCCGTCGACGAGATTGTCCGTCTTCGAGACCTGGTCGACCAGTGCGCGGTCGCCCGTCATCATCGCGGCCATCACCTTGCGCAGCATGACCTCGACGAGATCCCCCATGCGCAAGGTCTCGCGGGCGGCGTCGGCCAGCGCCAGTGACGGTGTCTCCAGTGCGGTCTCGTCGAGATAGCGCGGGCGGGCCGGATCGGCCTCCTTGACGCGATCGGGCAAGAGGCGGGTCAACAGACGCGACATGATATCGAGCAGACCGATGAAGAGGACGGCGGTGCCGGCATTGAAGGCGATGTGGAAGGCCGCCGTCAGCTTGGCGAGATCGGGCTGCCAGGCGTGCATGTGCTCGGCGATCGCGCCGAGGAAGGGCAGGACGAGAGCAATCCCGATCGCGCGGTTGATGAGATTGCCGACCGGCACGCGGTAGCTCGCGGGATCGTCGCGCCTGGCGCCCTCGAACACCGGATTGATGGCGCTGCCGAGATTGGCCCCGAGCACCAGCGCCAGAGCCGCGGCAGGCGAGATGAACTGCGAATAGGCCAGCGACATGATCAACAGGACGCTGGCGACGCTCGAATGTACAGCCCAGGTGACGAGAGCGGCGATAAAGATGCACAGAATGGGGTCGCCTGTTATGGCCGACATCACGACGCGCACGCCGGGTGCGTTCTCCGCCGGCGCCAACGTGTCGAGCAGGATGTGCAGCGAGAGCAGCATCAGGCCGAGGCCAATGCAGACTCGGCCGATGTCCTTGATCCGGGATCGCGGGCCGGAGCGGAAGGCGACCAGGCCGAGCACGAACAGCACCGGGGCAACGGCTGCGATGTTGAACGACAGCACCTGCACGATCAGCGTCGTGCCGACATTGGCCCCGAGCATGATGGCGAGGGCGGCAGCGAGGCTGACGAGGCCCTCGGCCGCGAACGAACTGGTGATCAGCGCCGTCGCCGTGCTGCTCTGGAGCAGGGCGGTGAGCCCGAGGCCGGCAGCGAAGGCGCTGACGCGGTTGCTCAGCGCCTTGCCGAGCAGGCGCCGAAGGTCGGGACCGAAGGCGCGCAAGATCCCGCTGTGGACCATGTGCAGGCCCCACAGCAACAGCGCCACGCCGCCCATGAGATCGAGCAGAACCAACGTTCCCATGCTCCGTGTCCGGATTGGAGTCGATTGGTGAGGCTAGCGCCAAACGTCGGCGGATCAAACCATTTGTTGGCGCGTCGGCGTTAACGTTTACGGCGCGTGCACGTTCCCCCGGCGCGCGATGGCGCGTCCGCCGGCACGATGCCTTGTGAGCAGGCTCACATTGCCGCTTTCAGTGCAGCGAAGCCGCGATCGAGATCGGCCTTGAGATCATCGACGCTCTCGAGCCCGATGTGCAGACGCAGCGTCGGGCCGCCCGGCGCCCATTTGGTCGCGGTGCGATAGCTGTCGCAGTCGAACGGAATCACGAGGCTCTCGAAGCCGCCCCAGGAGAAGCCCATGCCGAACAGTTTGAGCGTGTCGAGCATGGTGTCGACTGCCTTCTGCGGCGCCGGCTTAAGCACGATACTGAACAGGCCGGACGCGCCGGTGAAGTCACGCTTCCAGATCGCATGGCCGGGATCGGTTTCGAGTGCCGGATGCAGCACGCGCGCGACCTCCGCCCGGCTAGCCAGCCAGCGCGCCATGTCGAGTCCCGAACGATGATGCTGCGCCAGCCGCACCGACAGCGTGCGCAGGCCGCGTAGCGCCAGGAAGACGTCGTCGGGGCCGGCGCAGACGCCGAGCAGGCGGATGCCTTCGGCGACCATCGGCCAGGTCTTTGCGTTGGCGGAGATGGTGCCGAACATGATGTCGGAATGGCCGCCGATATATTTTGTGGCCGCCTGCATGCTGATGTCGACGCCCTGTTCGAGCGAGCGGTGATAGAGTGGTGTCGCCCAGGTATTGTCGTCGATGACGAGCGCGTCGCGCCCATGCGCGACCTCGGCGATGGCGCGGATATCTGGCATTTCGAACGACTGCGAGCCTGGCGCCTCCACCAGCACCGCGCGGGTGTTGGGCTTGAACAGCTTCTCGATCCCGGCGCCGATCAGCGGATCGAAATAGGTGGTCTCGATGCCATAGCGGGTGAGCATGCCGTTGCAGAAATTGCGCGAGGGCCGATAGACGTTGTCGCAGACCAGGAGATGGTCGCCGGCGTTCAGCACCGAGAGCAGGGTGGTCGAGATCGCCGACAGCCCCGACGGCACGATGCCGACGCCGGCGCATTGCGGCCCCTCCAGCGCCATCAGCGTCTCCTGGAAAGCCTTGGTGGTGGGGGAGCCGTGGCGGCCATAGGTGAACTCGCCGCGATGGGCGTGCAGGTCCTCGGCGGTCGGATAGAGCACGGTCGAGCCGTGAAACACAGGCGGATTGACGAACCCCTTCTGCGCCTTGGTGTCGCGGCCGGAGGTGACCAGCCGGGTCTCGGCATGCTGCTGGGAGGGGTGCGAGGAATCCATGCGTCTGCTTTCAAAACCGCGTTTCCGCCCGGCGCGTCGCGCCCGCGGGGCTGGCCGAAAGGCCGCCGTCGTTAATAACAGAATACAGAAGAGTCCCGTCAACCCCTTGACCCGGCACGCCAGTCGTTCTGTGATGCGCAGGTGCTATTCAGTCGCCGCATGTTGAGGGGCCTGCTGCGACCTTCGATCCATCGCCTGAACGGACTTCGCGTCACAGCCATCATGGCGGGCGCCTCGTCGGCGGGACGAAGGTATGGCCTCCCGGGATCGGCGGGTGTTCGGCTAGGTTTTCCAGCATGAGTCTTGCAAGACTAGCCTAGGTACGATTAGCCCTGGCAGAGATGACCCCAAAGAGAACGTTCCCGACCTTGAGACGATTTCGAAAGGCCCAAAGTCCATGAAACGCGTAACCCTGGCTCTCACTCTTGCTCTCGCCGCCGGCCTCTCGGCCCAGGCCGCCGATGCGCAAACGCTCAAGACCGTCAAGGACCGGGGCATGCTGTCCTGCGGCGTCAGCCAGGGGCTGCCGGGCTTTTCATCGCCGGACGACAAGGGCAATTGGACGGGGCTCGACGTCGACGTCTGCCGCGCCATCGCCGGAGCGATCTTCAACGATCCGACCAAGGTCAAGTACGTGCCGCTGTCCGCCAAGGACCGCTTCACCGCGCTGCAATCCGGCGAAATCGATGTGCTCTCGCGCAACACCACCTGGACCATCTCGCGCGACACCTCGCTCGGCGCCAACTTCACCGGCGTGACCTATTATGACGGGCAGGGCTTCATGGTGAAGAAGTCGCTCAAGGTGAACTCGGCGCTCGAGCTCAACAGCGCATCGGTCTGCGTGCAGACCGGCACCACCACAGAGCAAAATCTCGCCGACTATTTCAAAGCCAACAACATGAAGTACGAGGTGATCGCGTTCGGCACCAACGACGAAACGGTCAAGGCCTATGAGGCCGGCCGCTGCGACGTCTTCACCACCGACCAGTCGGGGCTGTACGCCAATCGCCTCAAGCTCGCCAATCCCAACGACCATATGGTGCTCCCCGAAATCATCTCGAAGGAGCCGCTCGGGCCGATGGTGCGCCACGGCGACGACCAGTGGTTCGACATCGTGAAATGGACGCTGTTTGCGATGATCACAGCTGAAGAGCTCGGCGTGACCTCGAAGAACGTCGACGAGAAAGCGAAGCTGGAAAGCCCGGAGCTGAAGCGCGTGCTCGGCAGCGACGGCAATTTCGGCGAACAGCTCGGCCTGACCAAGGACTGGGTGATGCGGATCGTGAAGGCGGTCGGCAATTACGGCGAAGTGTTCGACCGCAACGTCGGCGCGGGCTCGCCGCTCGCCATCAACCGCGGTCTCAACAACCTCTGGAACAAGGGCGGTCTCCAGTACGCGCCGCCGATCCGCTGATCATCCTGATCCGCAGCTCGCGGCGATGAGCACCGAGGCCCGTAAACCGCCGCCCCAGATTGCGCTGAAGGTCAGGCGCGTGCTGGGCGGCAAGGCAGGCTGGAACGGCATTGCCGTCCAGTTTGCCTTCGCGGCGATCCTGGGCTGGATCGGCTATGAGATCGTCTCCAATGCCCGCGCCAACCTCGAAAATCAGCACATCGCCGCCGGATTCGGCTTCCTCCGGAACAATGCCGGCTTCGACGTCAATCAGACTCTGATCTCCTACACCGGCTCGGACACGTTCCTGCGCGTGTTCGTGGTCGGGCTTCTGAACACGCTCGTGGTCTCCGTGGTCGGCATCGTCTTCGCCACCGTGATTGGCTTCATCGTCGCGCTGTGCCGGCTGTCGCCGAACTGGCTGTTGTCGCGCGTCGGCGAGATCTATGTCGAGATCATCCGCAACCTGCCGCTGCTGTTCCAGATCCTGTTCTGGTACCTCGCGGTGCTGGCGGCGTTGCCCAATCCGCGGCAGAGCATTTCGCTGCTCGGCATTGCCTTCCTCAGCAACCGGGGCCTTGTCGTTCCCAGCCCGATCGGCCAGAGCGGTCTCGAGCCGTTCCTGGCGATGCTGGCGCTCGGCTTCGTCGCGGCGCTGGCCCTGCGCATCCACGCGCGGCGCGCGCTGTTTCAGGAGGGGCGGATGATCCGGATCTGGCCCTATGTGCTGGGTCTGCTGTTCGGGCTGCCGCTCGCTACCATCTTGGTGTTCGGTTTGCCCTTCACCTTCGAGCTGCCGCAGCTCAAAGGCTTCAATTTCGCCGGTGGCTCGCGCATCATCCCGGAGTTCGTGGCGCTGACCTTGGCGCTATCGACCTATACCGCCGCCTTCATCGCCGAGATCGTGCGCGCCGGCATCCTGTCCGTCCACAAGGGGCAGATGGAGGCGGGGTCCTCGCTAGGCCTGAGCCGCGGCACCACGCTCCGTCTGATCGTCGTGCCGCAGGCCATGCGCGTCATCGTGCCGCCGCTGACCAATCAATACCTCAACCTGACCAAGAATTCTTCGCTTGCCGTCGCGATCGGCTATCCTGACCTGGTGTCGGTATTCGCCGGCACCTCGCTGAGCCAGACCGGACAGGCGATCGAGATCATCGCGATGACGATGGGCGTCTACCTCCTGATCTCACTCGTCACCAGCGCGATCATGAGCGTCTACGGTTGGCGCGTCAGCCGGAGCCTAGGCGCATGAGCGATGTGGCGACGTCCGCCTTCGTCCGTCAGGACCTGGTTGCTGAGCGTCCCGCGCCGGTCCAGACCACGGGCTTCATCGGCGTGCTACGCACCCGCTTGTTCAACTCGCCGACCAACATCCTGCTCACGATCGTGGGCGCCCTGCTGCTCTGGTTCACCATCGTTCCCTCCGTCAAGTTCCTGATGGTCGATGCGGTCTGGACCGGCAAGGATCGCACGGCCTGCCTCACCGAGAACGTCGGTTTTGCGGTCGGCGCCTGCTGGCCTTACATTCAGGCCAAGCTGCCGCAACTGATCTACGGCTTCTATCCCGAGGCCGAGCGCTGGCGGGTCAATCTCACGTTCGTCTTGGCGGTGGTGCTGCTGGTGCCGCTGCTCATTCCCAGGCTGCCGGCGAAGAGTTTGAATGCCGGCCTGTTCTTCATCGCCTTTCCGGTGGTCGCATTCTTCCTGCTGCACGGCGGCGGCATCAAGGGATTTGGCCTGAGCTGGACGGTTGGCCTGCTGCAATTGTTCGACGAAAGCATCATCGGCGCCGGGCAGGCGATGCTCAATCTCAGCAAGACGTCAGCGGTCGCACCGCTGCTGTGGGCCGTCGGGAGCCTGATCGTACTGGTCGGCACGGCGATCTCCTGGCTGATCTTTCCGCTCGTCTGGCTGCGTGATCATGTCCAGGGGACGGGGGAGCCAGTCTGGGCCGATTTCGCCACCACGGCCGTGATTGTCTGCTTGATCGCCTTCCTTCTTGGCGGCGGCGTTCGTACCGGCGGGCGGGCTCTGGCATCCAGTATCGCCACCTTCATTGGCATCGCGATCGTCATCAAGCTGATGGGGCTCGATCGTGGTGGGTTGCCGATCGTGTCAACCAACTTGTGGGGTGGCCTTCTGGTGACGCTGGTGGTCTCCGTCACCGGCATTGTGACCTCACTGCCGATCGGCATCGCGCTGGCGCTCGGCCGCCGCTCCACCATTCCGCTGATCCGGATATTCTCGATCGCCTTCATCGAGTTCTGGCGCGGCGTGCCGCTGATCACCGTGCTGTTCTTTGCCACCTACATGCTGCCTTTGTTCCTGCCCGGCAATTTCACCGTCGACGGGCTCGTGCGCGCCCTGATCGGGATCGCGCTGTTCACGGGCGCCTATCAGGCCGAGAACGTCCGCGGCGGGCTGGCCGCGATTCCGCGGGGGCAGGGCGAGGCGGCGGCCGCCCTGGGGCTATCCTGGTGGAAGACGACCTCCCTGATCGTGCTGCCGCAGGCGCTGCGCCATGTCATTCCGAACCTCGTCAACAGCTTCATCTCGCTGTTCAAGGACACCTCGCTCGTGTCGATCGTGGCGCTGTTCGACCTCCTCGGCTCGCTCCGCGCCTCGTTCTCGGATCCGAAATGGTCGACGCCGTCGACCGCGTTTACCGGCTTTGCCTTCGCCGGCATCGTCTACTTCATCTTCTGTTTTGGAATGTCGCGATATTCGCTGTTCGTCGAGCACCGCCTCAACGCTCACCGCCGCACCTGATGGAGCTCACCATGTCCGACCCCATCGTCAAGATTTCCGGCCTCAACAAATGGTACGGCGACTTTCACGTCCTGCGCGACATCGACCTGGAGGTCCGCAAGGGCGAGCGCATCGTGATCTGCGGGCCGTCGGGCTCAGGCAAGTCGACGCTGATCCGCTGCATCAACGCGCTCGAGGAATTCCAGGAGGGCGAGATCGTCGTCGACGGCATCGAGCTCGGGCCGAACCTCAAGCATGTCGACGCGGTGCGACGCGAAGTCGGCATGGTGTTTCAGAGCTTTAATCTGTTTCCGCATCTCACGGTCCTCGACAATTGCACGCTGGCGCCGATCTGGGTGCGCAACATCCCCAAAAGGGATGCCGAGGCGACCGCCATGAAATTCCTGGAGCGCGTCAAGATTCCGCACCAGGCCCACAAGTTTCCCGGCCAGATGTCGGGCGGCCAGCAGCAGCGCGTCGCGATCGCTCGTGCGCTGACCATGAACCCGAAGGTGATGCTGTTCGACGAGCCGACCTCGGCGCTCGACCCCGAAATGGTCAAGGAGGTGCTCGACACCATGGTCGATCTCGCCGAGGAGGGCATGACCATGCTGGTCGTAACCCACGAGATGGGCTTTGCCCGCGAGGTCGCCAACCGCGTGGTGTTCATGGACGCCGGCCAGATCATCGAGGCCAACACGCCGAACGAGTTCTTCGCGGCCCCGCAGCACGCCCGCACCAAGCTTTTCCTGAGCCAGATCCTGCGCTGACCCCGGGGAATCCCGGGGGCGTCCTCGGCAGCTGACCGGCAGGCCCCGGCCGCGAATCAGTTAGACTCCTTTCCGGGCAATCCTCCGGAGAGACACCTTGCAGAGCAGCGGCGGCGCGCGCGCATTCCAGAACGCGCGATTGCAGAAGAAACTGATGAAGCAGGCGGACGCCATCCTCTCCGCCGCGGCCGCCGCCTATGGCCAGGGCAGATATGCCGAGACCGAGGCGCTCTGCCGTGAGATCCTGAAAGCGATTCCGGATCATGTCGATTCCATGCACCTGCTCGGCATGTGCGCCCATGACCGCCGGCGCCTTGAGGAGGCGCAACAGTTGCTCGAGCGTGTGATCGAGCTCGACCCGCGCTTGCACGATGCCCATAACAATCTCGCCACCGTGCATTTCGATCTTGGTGACTACGAAGAGGCGCGGCGGTGTCAGGAGAGGGCCATCGCGCTGAAGCCGAATTTCGCGGTGGCGCTGACCAATCTCGGCAACACGCTGATGCATTTAGGACTGTACGGACAGGCGCTGGAGCTGCACGAGCGCGCCATCAAGTTGAAGCCGGATTACGCTGATGCATTCTGCAATCGCGGCATGGTCGAGATCTTGCTTGGACAGGTCACTCGCGCCAAGGAAAGTTTCGAGCGCGCCCTGCTGTTTCAGCCGCGTCACGCGGAGGCCATCGTCGGCAAGGGCATGGTCAGCATGGAGCTGCGGCACCACGAAGAGGCGGCGGCCAAATTTGCCATGGCGCTCGCGATCAAGCCCGACTCGCCAAGGATCCTGGCCCAGCGCGGGCGGCTCAGTTACGAGCTGCAGCGCCTGGAGCAGGCGCTTGCGGATTTCGAGGCGGCGCTTGCGATTTCGCCCAAGCTCGAACTGGCTCTCCGGGGGAAGGCACAGGCCTGCCTCGTCATGGGAAAGACCGCGCAGGCGATGGCCGCCGCTACGACCTTGATCGAGCGAAATCCGCGCTCCGAGATCGGGTTGGCGCTGATGGGCTTCGCTTATTCCAACCAGGGGGAGATGGACGCCGCGATCGAATATCTCGATCGTGCGCTGGCCATCCGACCGGACTATGGAGATGCGATCAGAGGCAAGATCTTCTTGCAGGACTACCGCGCCGACGCCGATTTCGCCGTCCAGCAGGCGGTCCGAAGAGACTGGTGGGACCTGATCGGCTCCAAGCTGCCGCGAAGGGAGCTGCCGAAGCGGCCGCTTGATCCGGAAAAGCGGATCGTGGTCGGCTATGTCGCCGCTGAATTTCGGCAACACTCGGCGGCGCTCACCCTGCTGCCGGTGCTGCGCCATCATGATCACGCCAGGTTTGAAATCATCTGCTACTACTCTTGGCCGGGAGAGGACGAGTACACAGCCAAGTTCAAGAAAATGGCGGACGTCTGGGTCGACGCCTGGCAGCTATCAGACGACGAACTCGCCGATCGCATTCAGGCCGACAATGTCGACATCCTGATCGACGTTTCGGGCCACACAACCGGTAACAGGCTGCAGGTGTTCGCGCGGAAGCCGGCCCCGATCCAGGCCACGGGCTTCGGACACGCCACGGGCACGGGCATGCAGACCATGGACTACGTGCTCGCGGATTCCATTTTCATTCCGCCATCGGTTCGGCATCTGTTTGCCGAAAGGATTCACGACCTGCCGTGCCTGATCACGATGGAGCCCGTCGCGGATCTGCAGCCTTCGGAGCTTCCGATGCTCCGCAAGGGTTACGTCACCTTCGGCGTGTTCAACCGCATCTACAAGATATCGGACGATGCGATCCGTGTGTGGTCGCGCCTGATGCGAGAGGTGCCGGGATCCAAGATTGTTCTCAAACATGGTCTGCTCGATGACCCATTGCTGCGCGATGGTCTGATCGCACGTTTCGCGGCCCAGGGCATTGCCGAAGAGCATATCACCTGCATGGGCTCCACTTCGCGCAACGACCATTTGTTGGCCTTTGCCAATATCGATATTTCCCTCGATACGTTCCCGCAAAATGGCGGCATCAGCACCTGGGAATCGCTCTACAAAGGCGTTCCCGTCGTGGCCAGGCTCGGCAACGGCGCTTCCTCGCGTGCCGGTGCCTCTATCGTGACGGCCGTTGGGCTCGGCGACTGGGTCGCCGAGGATGACGAGGGCTACATCGAGATCGCCCGCAAATTTGCGACGCAGCCTGATCATCTGGCGAAGTTGCGCGCGGAGTTGCCGGCTCAGATCGCAGCATCGCCCGCCGGCAATGTCGAGATCTACACGCGTGAGCTCGAAGCTGGTTATCGCCAGTTCTGGCGCGATTATTGTGCTGCCGCCTCGGAAAGCGGCGATGCTGCGTAGGCCGGTCGGGCAGATCCAGCCGCTCCCTGCCAGATGCCGCGCCGAGCCCCGGGAAATACCGGGGGGGTTGCCGATGCCGCCGACCAGCCGGCCCGGCATGCGAATCAGCTAGACTCGCTCCGGGCCATTTCCGGAGAGACATCTTGCAGAGCAGCGCCGGCGCGCGCGCATTCCACAATGCGCGCTTGCAGAAGAAATTGAAGAAACAGGCGGATGGCCTCATCTCTGCTGCCGCAAGCGCCTATGGCCAGGGCCGTTATGCCGAGACTGATGCGCTCTGCCGCCAGATCCTGCAGGCTGTTCCGGATCATTTCGATGCCACGCACATGCTCGGCCTGTGCGGGCAACAGGCCGGGCGGCTGGAAGAGGGGCAACAGCTGCTCGAGCGCGCGGTCGCAATCGATCCGCGTTCGCACGAGGCCCACAACAACCTCGCGACCGTGTACTTCGTCCAGCAGAAGTTCGGGGCCGCTCGCGCTTGTCTGGAGAAGGCGATCGCACTGAAGCCGAATTTCGCACCGGCCCTGACCGGTCTCGGCAACACCTTGCTCCACATGAACCTGCCCGAGCAGGCCATCGAGATGTACGATCGCGCCATCGGGCTGAAGCCTGACTATGCCGACGCGCTCTGCAATCGCGGCTTGGCCGAGCTGGCGCTGGGCCGGATCGAGCGCGCCAAGCAGAGTTTCGAGCGCGCCCTGCTGTTTCAGCCGCGTCACGCGGAAGGGCTCGTCGGCAAGGGCGTGGTCAGTATCGAGCTCAAGCACTACGACGAGGCGGAAGCCGCGCTCGAAACGGCCCTCGCCATCAGGCCCCGTTCGGCGAAGGTCCTGGCGCACCGAGGCCGGCTCCATCTTGCGCGGTCGCGCCCCGAACAGGCGGCGTCGGATTTTGATGCCGCACTCGCGCTTGCACCGAACCTCGAGGCAGCCTTGCGGGGAAAGGCGGAAGTCTCGCTGAGCATGGGAAAGACGGCGCAGGCGATCCTCGCCTGCAAGTCGTTGCTTCAGGAAAATCCGCGCTCGGCGGTCGCGTTGGCGCTGCTCAGCGCCTGTTTTGCGAACCAGGGCGAGATCGCAGCGGCGATCGAACATCTCGACGCCGCGCTGGCAATCGCACCGGATCCGGACCTGATTGCGCGGAAGATCTTCTTTCTCGACTATCTCCCCGACGCCGATTTCGCGGTCCAGCAGGGCGCGCGACGATATTGGGGCGAGACGATTGGCGCCAGGGTGCAGCGACGCAAGCTTTCGCCCCGGCAGGTCGATCCGGACAGGCGGATCGTGATCGGCTATGTCGCTGCCGAGTTCTGGTACCATTCGGCGGCATTCGCGCTGCTCCCGGTGCTGAGCCGCCATGATCGCGCCCAGTTCGAGATCATCTGTTATTCTTGCTCGCCGTCACAGGACGCGATGACCGCCAGGTTCAGGTCGGTGGCGGACGTCTGGGTCGATGCCTGGCAGCTATCGGACGAGGAACTCGCCGATCGTATTGAAGCTGACAAGGTCGATATCCTGATCGACGTGTCCGGTCATTCGACCGGCAACAGGCTGCCCGTGTTCGCGCGCAAGCCTGCCCCCATCCAGGTCACGGGCTTCGGACATGCCACGGGAACGGGGCTTCAGGCCATGGACTATGTGCTCGCCGATCCCGTCTTCATCCCGCAGTCTGCACGACATCTGCTGACGGAAAAGGTCTACGACCTGCCGTGCCTGATCACGATCGACCCGATCCTGGATGCGCCGCCTTCAGAGCTTCCCATGCTCCGCAAGGGCCATGTGACCTTCGGCGTATTCAACCGCATCAACAAGATCTCGGACGAGGCCATTCGCGTGTGGTCGCAAATCATGCGCGAGGTGACCGGGTCGAAGCTCATCGTCAAGCATACCCTGCTTGATGATCCGTTGGTGCGCGACGGTCTCCTCGCTCGATTCGTGGCACAGGGCATTGCCGAAGAGCATGTCACCTGCCTGGGCTCGTCCGAACGTGCGGAGCACCTGCGGGCGTTCATGGAGGTCGATATATCGCTCGATCCATTTCCGCAGAACGGCGGCATCAGCACCTGGGAATCGCTCTATGCCGGCGTTCCGGTCGTCGCCAAGCTCGGCCACGGTGCCTCGTCCCGCGCCGGCGCCTCCATCCTGACCGGTGCCGGTCTCGATGACTGGGTCGCCGAGGATGACGAGGGCTATGCGGCGATCGCCCGCAAGTTCGCGGCACAGCCCGGGGATCTGGCGAAGCTGCGCTCGGAATTGCCGGCCCGGACCGCGCATTCGCCGGCGGGCAATGTCGAGATCTATACGCGCAGGGTCGAGGCGGGCTATCGCCAGTTCTGGCGCGATTATTGTGCGGCAGCCTCGGAACGCGTCGAGGTCGCGTAGACCGCCCGCGCCGCTATCAGACGAACGGCGGTTTGATGTTGCTGCGCTTCTCCAGCCACTCGGGCACCGGAAGGTTCTTGGCGCGCATGAAGTCGGCGTTGAACAGCTTCGACAGGTAGCGGCTGCCGGAATCGCAGAGCACCGTGACGATCGTCTTGCCGGGCCCGAGCTGCTTCGCAAGGCGCATCGCTCCGACGATATTGATGCCGGTCGAGCCGCCGAGGCACAGGCCTTCGTGCTGGAGCAGCTCGTAGATCGCACTCACGGCTTCGGCGTCGGGAATGAGATAGGCGTCATCGACCTTGGCTGTCTCCACGATCGCGGTCGCGCGGTTCAGTCCGATGCCCTCGGTGATCGAGCCACCCGGCGTCGCCTTGGGATCGCCGGTCCTAAAATATTCGTACATGCCGGCGCCGTGCGGATCGGCACAGGCGATGCGGATGCTCTTGTTCCTCTCTTTGAGGTAGCGGCTGACGCCGGCGAGCGTGCCGCCGCTGCCGACCGAGCAGACAAAGCCGTCGACCTTGCCGCCGGTCTGCTCCCAGATCTCAGGTCCGGTGGATTCGTAATGCGCCTTGGCGTTGTCGAGATTGTTCCATTGGTCTGCGAACAGCACGCCATTGGGTTCGGTCTTGCGCAGCTCGTTGGCAAGCCTGCGGCCGACATGCTGATAGTTATTGGGATTGGCATAGGGCAGGGCCGGCACCTCGATCAGCTCGGCGCCGCACAGCTTCAAGAAATCCTTCTTCTCCTGGCTCTGCGTCTCCGGGATCACGATCAGCGTGCGGTAGCCGCGCGCGCTCGCAACGACCGCGAGACCGATGCCGGTATTGCCGGCGGTCGCCTCGACCACGAGGCCACCGGGCTTCAGCTCGCCACGCTTCTCGGCCTCCAGGATCATCCATTTGCCGGCCCGATCCTTCACCGACTGGCCGGGATTCATGAACTCGGCCTTGCCCAGGATGGTGCAGCCGGTCAACTCCGAGGCGCGCGTGAGCCTGATGAGCGGGGTGTTGCCGATGGCTTCGACAACGTCGTTGTTGATGGTCATGTCGGAGGAAATCACTGGCAAAGGGTTGATCAGGTTGGCCAGAACCTAGTGCTTGGGAGCCAAAAGGGAAAGGCTTTTGCGCTGCGGCGAAACCAGCCGAAGCGTCCGCCGCAGCACTGGATTTTGAGAGGGTAGAGCGGGCGATGATGTGCTCGGCCACGAGGGCGCGATATCAGGGAAGGATATCCCTGGCATCTATGAGAGTGCAGAAGATAACGGTCGCAAGAGTGGCTGCCGCGTCGATCTTCGCCTTCAGCAGGATGTCTCGATGCCGAAAGCGTCGATGGGGCGTGGAAGTTTGAGGAGATATCTACACGACGGAGACGGGCTCGTTTTCGGCCAATGACGACATCGTGAGACCAGCCGGCCAGGCGCCGAGACTGAGCTGAAGCCGCATGACGCCCATTGCGAGCGGTGCGCCCGGATCGGGTCGCGCCGGTGTGACGGCAATATCACATGAAATCTTAGTAAGCTTGAACGCGCTCCAGGAGGGGTCCGGAATTCAAGAAATCGCTGCCAGACAGGGACATTTCGCATTTGGCAGGTTCGATAGACGCTTGTCCGAGCCGCCCATCTCGCACCTGCGGCACTGTCCCGCCGTTGCGCACCCGGCTAGTATGAGTCTGAGGTTCCGCAGAAAGCATCACGCTGTGAACGAGTTGTCCAACGCCCCCCGACTCTGCCGCCGCGAATCGGTTAACCCGGCTTCGCGGTGGCGGCTCGATCTGCCCGGCGGGGGGTGGATGTGACACAGGATGTTCCTGCGATCGCCATGCGGCGATCTCCAGGGTCTGCGCCCCGGACGCGGCGCGCAGCGCGCTGGCTTGTGGCACTGTGTCTCGCGGCGAGTTCGGGCGCTTGCGTGCTGACGCAGGATCTTCCCGATCCGGCGCTCGATGTTCCCACGCAATACAAATACGCCGGCAAAGGGGATACGCCGCCATCGCTGGATTGGTGGCGTGGTTTCCGCTCCACGGAGCTGACGCAGCTCATGGAGGAGGCGCAGACCGTCAACCTCGACATCGCCGCTGCGGTCGCGCGCATCGTCCAGGCCGACGCCCAGGCGCGGCAGGCGGGCGCGGCGCTGCTGCCGAGCCTGTCCACGGCCGGATCAGAAACCTATTCACGCACCTCGGGCTCCAGCGCCTCCGGCCTGTCCATCGGCGGGCGCGAAGTCGTCAACTATTCGGCCTCGCTGAGCGCGAGCTACCAGCTCGACTTCTGGGGCCAGAACCGCGATGCGCTGCAAACGGCCGAGGAGACGGCGAACGCCAACCGCTTCGATCGCGACACGGTCGCACTGACGACGCTGGCGGCCGTCGCCAATGCCTATTTCCAGGTCCTGGCCTCACAGGACCGCATCAGGACCTCACAGCGCAACATCGCGAGCGCGCAGCGCATCCTCGATGCGGTGAGGGAGCGGCGCAGGGCCGGCACCGGCACCGATCTCGACGTCGCCCAGCAGGAGAGCGTGCTCGCGAACCAGAAGGCGCTGGTGCCGCCGCTGCGCCAGACGCTCGACCAGAACATCAATGCGCTGGCTGTCTTGGTATCGCGTCCGCCGGAGAGCGTGCGCGTGCTCGGCGGCTCGCTCGACCGGATCGCGATCCCCCGCGTCACGCCCGGCCTGCCGTCGGAGCTCCTGACGCAGCGGCCGGACATCCGCCGGCAGGAGGCACAGCTCGCCTCCGCTACCGCAAACATCGGCAATGCCCGCGCGCAATTCTTTCCGACGATCCAGCTGACCGGCAATGGCGGCTATCAGAGCTCGGCGCTGGTCTCGCTATTCCAGCCGCATGCCGCCTTCTTCCAGCTCGTCGGCAGTGCCACGCAGCCGATCTTCGACGGGGGCAGGATCCTCGGCAATTTCGAACTGGCCAAGGCGCGGCAGGACGAGCTGCTCCAGACCTACCGCAAGACCATCGTCCAGGCTTTTGCCGACGTCGACAACGCGCTGTTCTCGATCAAGCAGACCACGATCAAGCTGCAATTGCAGCGCGACGTCGTTGCCGCCTCGCGCCGCGCCTTCGATCTCTCCGAGCAGCAATTGCGCGCCGGCACCGCCGACATCGTGACCGTGCTCAACACCCAACTGACCCTGTTTCAGGCGGAAGACGCGCTGTCGCAGGCCCAACTCGCACGGCTCCTCGCCATCGTCAGCCTGTACCAGGCGCTCGGCGGCGGTTGGGAGCCGAGGATGGAGAAACCGGTCAATGCTCTTTAAGCCGGAGACTAAGAAGGACGCGACGGAGGGCACGGCGAAAAAGTCGCGCGGCCGCGGCCTGATCATGACCCTGATCACGCTCGCGATCCTCGGCGGCCTCGGTTATCTCGGCTGGACCGTCACGCATCAGCAGCAAGCGAACAACCGCAACCAGCGACCCGATCTGCCGGTGCCGGTGCTGGCGGCAAGCCCGCGCATCCAGGACGTGCCGGTTTATCTCGATGGCGTCGGGGCGATCCGCGCGCTCAATACCGTGACCGTGCGCTCGCAGGTGGATGGCAAGCTGATCGCGGTCAATTTCACCGAAGGCCAGGACGTCAAGAAAGGCGACGTGCTCGGCGAGATCGATCCGGCGATCTACCAGGCCCAATACGACCAAGCCGTCGCGAAGAAGGCGCAGGACCAAGCCCAGCTTGCCAACCAGCGCATCGACCTTGCGCGCTACGAGCAGCTTGCCGCCTCCAATGCCGGCTCGAAGCAGCAGGCGGACACCCAGCGCGCGCTGGTAGCCCAGACTGAGGCGCTGGTGAAGGCGGATCAGGCCGCGATCGACAATGCAGCGGCGACGCTGAGCTACACTAAGATCGTGGCGCCGATCTCGGGTCGGGCCGGCCTACGCCAGGTCGACCAGGGCAACATCATCCATGCCTCGGACACCACAGGGCTCGTGGTGATCACTCAGCTGCAGCCGATCGCGGTGTGGTTCAGCTTGCCGCAACAGCAGATCATGCGCGTCAACGCCGCGGCGGCGAAGGGGACGCTCGCGGTCGACGTGTTCGGCAATGACGGCATCACGGTGATCGATACCGGCAAGCTCACCGGCATCGACAACCAGGTCGACCAGACCACTGGCACGCTCAAGCTCAAGGCGGAATTTCCCAACGCCAATTACCAGCTCTGGCCGGGCCAGTTCGTCAATGTCCGCCTCAAGGTCGAGACCTTGACGCAGGCGCTGGTGGTGCCGACCTCTGCGGTGCAGCGCGGTCCGATCGGGACCTTCAGCTATGTCATCGGCGAGGACAACGTCGTCTCAGCCAAGCCCGTGACGGTGACGCAGCAGAACGAGCATGATGCCGTGATCGCCAGCGGCCTCTCGCCGAATGACAAGATCGTCACCACGGGTTTTGCCAATTTGTCCGACGGCTCCAAAGTGATCGTCGGCCGCGACGACCAGACCCCCTCGGCCGATCTAGCCCCGCGCAAGCGCTCGCGCGGGCCGGACGCTCAGAAGAAGGATGGTGCCAAAGAAGGCCAGAAGGAGGGACAAGGCAACGAGGGCGAGTTCCGCACCAAGCGGAAGAGCAGCGAAGGCGATCAGAAGGGGCAGACCGGACCGGCACCGGGGCCGGGCGCATCGGGAAGTGGAGCCAAGCAGCCATGATCCCGACAACAGCCGCCTGAAGCGGCAGGCGTAACCCATGGGTGTCTCCGAACCCTTCATCCGACGGCCGATTGCGACCTCGCTGCTCGGCATCGCGCTCTTGATCGGCGGTGCGCTCGGCTACTTCGCGCTGCCGGTCTCGGCGTTGCCGCAGGTCGATTTCCCGACCGTGCAGGTGACGACGCAGCTGCCGGGTGCGAGCCCCGACGTGATCGCCTCGCTCATCACCGCGCCGCTCGAGCGGCAGCTCGGCCAGATCCCGTCGCTGTCGGCGATAAACTCGACGAGCTCGTTCGGCGTCAGCCAGATCTCGCTTCAGTTCGACCTCAACCGCGATATCGACGGTGCGACCCAGGACGTGCAGGCCGCGATTAACGCGGCGGCCGGTGTGCTGCCCAAAACGCTGCCTTATCCGCCGACCTACGCCAAGGTGAATCCGGCGGACGCGCCGGTGATGACGCTGGCGCTGCGCTCGGACACGATCTCGCTGCGCGTGATGAGCGACATCGCGGACACCATTCTGGCGCAACGCTTGAGCCAGATTTCCGGCGTCGGACGGGTTTCGGTGCTCGGCGGGCTGAAGCCGGCCGTGCGCATCCAGGCCGATCTGGCGCGGCTGGCCGCCTATGGCATCGCCATGGAGGACCTGCGCACGGCGATCGCCAATGCCAACGTCTCCGGGCCGAAGGGATCGCTCGACGGCGCGCAACAATCCTACATCATTGCCGCCAACGACCAGATCGCCGCGGCGGACGCCTACAAGCCCGTCATCATTGCCTATCGCAACGGCTCGCCCGTGACCATCGCCGACGTCGCGCAGATCGTCGACGGCCTCGAGAACGACCGCACTGGCGGCTGGTACCAGGGCACGCCGGCGGTCATCATCGACATCCAGCGCCAGCCCGGCGCCAACGTCATCGACGTCGTCAGCCAGATCCGCGCCGAGATCCCCAAGGTGCAGCGCGCGATTCCTGCCGGCGTGAACCTCACCATCGTCTCCGACCGCACCGTCACCATTCGTGCTTCGGTCCATGACGTGCAGTTCACCTTGATCCTGAGCGTCGTGCTGGTGACCCTGGTGGTGCTGCTGTTCCTGCGTTCGCTACGGGCTACGTTGATCGCAGGCGTGGCGCTCCCGCTATCGCTGATCACGAGCTTCGGGATCATGTATTTTGCCGGCTTCAGCCTCGACAATCTCTCGCTGATGGCGCTGACGATCGGCACCGGCTTCGTCGTCGACGACGCCATCGTCATGATCGAGAACATCGTCCGCCACATGGAGAATGGCGAGAGTGCGATGGAGGCCTCGCTGAAGGGCGCCAGCGAAATCGGCTTCACGGTGATCTCGCTGACGGTATCGCTGATCGCGGTCTTCATTCCGCTGTTGTTCATGTCCGGTCTCGTCGGGCGCATGTTCCGCGAATTCGCGTTGACGCTGACCATCGCCGTCGTCACCTCGGCGGTGGTCTCGCTGACGCTGACGCCGATGATGTGCTCGCGTCTGCTTAAAGCCGCCCACGAGGAGCTGGCGGTGCCGGGCCTCGCCGCTGTCAGCCGTTTCATCGACCGCACCGTCGAGGCCTATCACCGGACGCTGCTGTGGGTGCTGGAACGCCAGCGCGCCACCTTGGTCGTAACCTTCGCCACGCTGGTTGCGACCCTCGTCCTCTATGTCGTCGCGCCAAAGGGCTTCCTGCCGCTCCAGGACACCGCCTCGATCACGGCGGTGACGGAGGCCGGGCCCGACGTGTCGTTCGCGGAGATGCAGAAGCGGCAAGCCGAGGCCGCCGCCGCCATCAAGGCCGATCCCGACGTGGTTGGCGTGGTCTCCGTGATCGGGGCGGGCTCGGTCAACCCGACCACCAATGTCGGGCGCCTCGTGATGACCTTGAAACCGCGCGGCGAACGGCGCGACGATGTCGCCGCGGTCGTGATCCGCCTGAAGGAGAGGGTATCAGGCATCCCCGGCATGACGGTCTATTTCCAGCCGGTGCAGGACGTGCAGATCTCGACCCAGTCGAGCCGCTCGCAATACCAGTACACGCTGACCGGCACCGATGCGACGCTGGTCTCGGAATGGGCGGGCAAGCTGGTGGCGGAGATGCGGCGGAATCCGCTGTTCCGTGACGTCTCCTCGGAGGCGCAGGAAGGCGGGCTGCGGGCGCAGCTCGACGTGGATCGCACGCGGGCGGGGCAACTCGGCGTCAGCCTCCAGGCCATCACCGACACGCTGAACGACGCCTTCGCGCAGCGGCAGATCTCGACTATCTACGGCCAGGCCAACCAGTACCGAGTCGTGCTGGAGGCGCTGCCGATGTACCAGCGCGACCCTTCGATTCTGTCAAAGCTCTATCTGCCGGGCGCCGCGAGCACCACCGTCGGCGCGCCAAGCGCCCAGGTGCCGCTGTCGGCCGTGGCGACGCTGAAGCGCACCACGGCGCCGCTCGCGATCTCGCACCAGGCGCAATTCCCCTCCGTGTCGCTCAGCTTCAATCTTGCGCCGGACGCGGCGCTGGGCGATGCCGTCGAGGCGGTCAAGACGATCGAGACCCGGATCGGCATGCCCAACAGCATCGTCGGCGTCTATGCCGGCGATGCCGCCGAATTCGCCAAGGCGCTGGCCGGCCAGCCCTGGCTGCTGCTTGCCGCCGTCATCACCATCTACATCGTGCTCGGCGTGCTCTATGAGAGCTACATCCACCCGATCACCATACTCTCGACGCTGCCCTCGGCCGGCGTCGGCGCTATCCTGGCCCTGGTGCTGTGCGGCCAGGATCTCTCGGTGATCGGCCTGATCGGCATCATCCTCTTGATGGGCATCGTCAAGAAGAACGCGATCATGATGATCGACTTCGCGCTGGAGGCCGAGCGCAGGCAGGGCATGTCGCCGAACGAGGCGATCGTGCAGGCCTGCCTCTTGCGCTTCCGTCCGATCATGATGACGACGCTGGCGGCGCTGTTCGGCGCGCTGCCGCTGGCGATCGAGAGCGGCACCGGCGCCGAGCTGCGCTTTCCGCTCGGCATCTCCATCATCGGCGGCCTGCTGCTGAGCCAGTTACTGACGCTCTATACCACCCCCGTGATCTACCTCGCGCTCGACCGCATCAACCGCCGCCTCGAGCAGGCGCTGCCGCCGGCCGAATCCGGCGGCCCGCCGATTGCCGGCGCGACCGAGGGGATGCAGTGATGGCATCGATCTCGGAGCCCTTCATCCGCCGCCCGGTCGCGACCACGCTGCTGTCGATCGGGTTGTTCCTGCTGGGTGTCGTCGCCTACCAGTTCCTTCCCGTTGCCTCGGTCCCGAATGTCGACTTTCCCGCCATCTTCGTCTCTGCCAGTCGCCCCGGCGCCGATCCGTCCGTGATGGCCGCGACCGTGGCCTCGCCGCTGGAACGGCGGCTCGGCGAGATCGCCGGCATCAACCAGATCACGTCCACAAGTTCGCTCGGCACGACCAACATCCAGCTCCAGTTCGACATCGGCCGCAACATCGACAAGGCCGCCCGCGACGTGCAGGCAGCCATCAACGCCTCGCTCGTCGATCTGCCCAGCGACCTGCCGACGCTGCCTCGCTTCCGCAAAGCCAACACGGCCGGCGCGCCCGTCTTCGTGCTCGCTTTGACCTCGAAGACGCTGTCGGCCAGCGCGATCTACGACGTCGCAGATACGGTCATCGCGCAGCGTATCTCACAGGTGCCTGGTGTCGGCGACGTCACGGTCTCCGGCGCCGACCAGCCGGCCGTGCGGGTGCAGCTCAATCCCGTCGCGCTGTCGAATGCAGGTATCGCCACCGACGACGTCAGGACCGCGATCATCAACGCCAACCCGCTCGGTCCCGTCGGCATCTTCAACGGCGAGCGCCAGAGCGAGACGCTGGCCCTCAATCGGCAGATGCGCACGGCGAAAGAGTTCCGCGACATCGTCATCAAAAGCTCCAACGGCAATTTCGTGCGGCTGTCCGACGTCGCCGATATCGAGGATTCCGTCCGCAACGCCCGCTCGATCGCCTGGTTCAACAAGCAGCCGGCGGTGCTGATCCAGATCACCAAGCAGGGCGACGCCAACGTCATCGGCACGGTCGATCGGGTGAAGGCGCTGATCCCCGCGCTGAAGCAGTGGATCCCGGCCGGCGTCGAGATCTCGACCCTGGTCGATCGCACCGGTACGATCCGCGCCAGCGTCCTGGATATGCAATGGACCTTGCTGGCAACCGCGCTCCTCGTCATGGTCGTGGTGTTCGTGTTCCTGCGGCGGCTGACGCCGACGATCGCAGCGGGCATCTCGGTGCCGCTGGCGCTGGCCGGCACCTGCGCCGGCATGTGGGTCGCGGGCTTCTCGATCGACAATCTCTCGCTGATGGCGCTGGCGATCTCCGTCGGCTTCGTGGTCGACGACGCTATCGTCATGATCGAGAACATGTTCCGCAATCTGGAGCACGGCATGCGGCCGTTTCGGGCGGCGCAGGAGGGTGCGAAGCAGATCGGATTTACCGTGGTCTCGATCAGCCTGTCACTGATCGCAGCGTTCACGCCGTTGATCTTCATGGACGGCATCGTCGGCCGTCTCCTGCGCGAATTCTCGCTGACGCTGACCTTCGCGATCCTGGTCTCGACGCTGGTGTCGCTCACGGTCACGCCAATGATCTGCGCCCATTACATCCGGCAGACCACGTCCGGCACCGCGACGTTGTTCGACCGCCTGATCGAGGGCTCGCTGTCGCGCATCGTCGCCTTCTACACCCGCACTCTGCGCACCGTACTGGAATTTCCGCTGCTGACGCTGCTCGTATTCTTCGCCACCATCGGCCTCACGGTGACGCTCTACATCAAGGTGCCCAAGGGCTATTTCCCGACCGATGATTCCGGTTTCATCATCGGCGCGACCCGCGCTTCGGCCGACATCTCGTTCCAGTCCATGCTCGGCCTCCAGCAGCGGCTCGCCGACATCGTGATGCAGGATCCGGCCGTCGCCGGCATCGGCTCGACCGTCGGTAGCGGCGGCGGCCCGGGGGCGGCGACCTCGAACCGCGGCACCATGTTCATCAGCCTGAAGCCGCCGGAGGAGCGCGAGCACGT
Source organism: Bradyrhizobium sp. 153 (assembly GCF_023073835.1). Lineage (NCBI taxonomy): Bacteria > Pseudomonadati > Pseudomonadota > Alphaproteobacteria > Hyphomicrobiales > Nitrobacteraceae > Bradyrhizobium > Bradyrhizobium sp. 153. Next base: position 67,779 of record NZ_JADPKH010000154.1, read on the forward strand.
CTCGACGCAGGTCGTCATCGACCGTCTCAGGCGCGCATTGTATCCCGTGCCCGGCATCCGCCTGTTCATGTTCGCCGCCCAGGACGTGCGCGCCGGCGGGCGGCAAAGCGATTCCGACTACCAGTACACGCTGACCAGCACCGATCTCGGCCTGCTGCAGAAATGGGCGCCGATCGTGGCCAAGCGGATGGAAAGCATCGAGGGCATCACCGATATCTCCAGCGACCGCGATCCCGGTGGGCTCCAGCTTACGCTCAGCATCGATCGCCAGAAGGCCTCGGCGCTGGGCGTCAGGGTCCAGGACATCGACAATGCGTTGAACAACGCTTTCGCGCAGCGGCAGATCGGAATCATCTACACCCAGCGCAACCAGTACATGACCGTGCTGGAGATCGACCCGAAATTCCAGGTCGATCCCTCCAATCTCGATCGCATCTATGTCGCCGGCGCCGGCGACGCTCAGGTCCCATTGTCGGCCGTGGTGCACGCAACGCGCGGACTTGCCGCGCTCGCGGTTTATCACTCGCAGTCGTTCCCCTCGACGACAGTCTCGTTCAACCTCTTGCCGGACGTGCCGCTCCAGGCCGCGACGCAAAATATCCAGCGTGCGGTCGAGGAATTGCACATGCCCGAGGGCATCCGTGGCAGCTTTGACGGCAATGCCGGCGATTTCGCCAAGACCAGCGGGCGTCAGCCGCTCCTGATCCTCGGTGCGCTAGTCGCGATGTATATCGTGCTCGGCGTGCTCTATGAGAGCCTTGCCCACCCGCTCACGATCATCTCCACGCTACCGTCAGCCGGCCTCGGCGCGCTGCTTGCGCTTCAACTGACCAATACGCCGCTGACCGTGATCGCCTTCGTCGGCATCATCCTGCTGATCGGCATCGTGAAGAAGAACGGCATCATGATGGTCGACTTCGCTCTCGATGCCGAGCGCCAGCGCGGATTGTCGTCGGCGGAGGCGATCTTCGAGGCCTGCCAGGCGCGCTTCCGCCCGATCCTGATGACGACAATGGCGGCGCTGTTCGCCGGCATTCCGCTGGTGGTCGCGACCGGCCCCGGCACGGAGCTGCGCCGACCGCTCGGCATCACCATCATCGGCGGTCTGTTCGTCTCGCAGATCCTGACGCTCTACACGACGCCAGTGATCTACCTCCTGATCGACCGTCTGAGACGGCGAACCGCGCCGCGCCCGCTGCCCGCGCCGGCGGAATAGGTTGTTGAAGCGTCGCTTGGAGCGTATAGCGGCGCCATGTCCAACCAGCCCGACACCGCTGCCGCGCCGACCGAGCCGATCCCCGAATGCCCGCACTGCCAGAAGCCGATGCCGCTGTGCATCTGCGACACCGTCACGCCCATTGAAAATCGGCTGTCGCTCCTGATCCTCCAGCATCCGCAGGAACAGGACAGGGCGCTCGGCACCGCGCGGCTGCTCGCTAAGCATTTCGTAGATGCCACGCTGCGCGTTGGCCTGTCCTGGCCGAGCCTGTCCAAGGCGCTGGGCCGGCCGGTCGAGAATGCCGCGCGGTGGGCCGTGCTCTATCTCGGCTCGGCTCGCGCCGCCGATCTCGAGGCCGAGGGCGAGATCGTCGCGCTCAACCGCAAGGGTGAGATCGCGGACAACCAGCGCGCGATCCTCGGCAAGCTCGAAGGCGTCGTGCTGCTCGACGGCACCTGGAGCCAGGCCAAGGCGCTGTGGTGGCGCAATCCCTGGATGCTGAAATGCCAGCGCGTGATCCTGAACCCGGCGCACCCCTCGCGCTACGGCCGCCTGCGCAAGGAGCCACGCCGCGACGGTCTTTCGACCATCGAGGCCGCGGCGACGATCCTCGCGGCCGTCGAGCGGCGTCCCGATATCGCCGACACCCTGCACGCCAGTTTTGAACGACTGTTGACACGCTACCGCGAGGTCCAGGCCGAGATGCCGGAACTGGCGCCCAAACCTGCCCCGAAGGGCCGCCGCGACTTCCGGCGTCGCAAACGAGCCTGACCCAAGCCTACATCGTGCTGCGCGTTCTCGCCTGCATCTACCAACCGACCGATGGGTAAAGGGACAGCTGGCCCATCGGGGTTGCCTAAACCCTTCATCCCCTATATTGCTCCGGCCTTACGGGGCCACGTGGCGGAGTGGTTACGCAACGGTCTGCAAAACCGTGTACACCAGTTCAATTCTGGTCGTGGCCTCCATTACAAGCTACGGAAACTGCTTGTAGACTTCATTCGGTCTCAGTTCCGCTGATCCGGCCGGCCAGCGGATTGCAAATTCTAGGTAGCGGCGCACAGCAAGACCGGTCCCACCGAGTTCGCGACAGTACGGCGGCCCGCTGATGTCTCTGGGCCGAGATTGCTGTTCGAAACGGCTCTGCGACGAGAGGCGTGTCGGTCAGTCGCGGTGACCCCCGGGCTAGTCTAGGACGCGCCGAAGCGCCCCCGAAGAGAATGGATTCTCCACCTAATCCTAGTGCAGCACGCGGGCGGCTTCGGCGAGCCGGACTTTCTCTCTGAGATCTTCAAGTTCCTCGATTGCGTCTAACAACGCGAGCAGCTTGTCGCGGGCAGCATGTGTCAAATTGGACTTCGGACGCTTTGAAATACGAGCTCGCTGTCCCATCAGTGCACGCCTCCATGCTTGGGCAGGTCCAATAGGCAAGGAGCGTGCCTGTCCCGCAAAACCACGCCTATCAATCGAGCGCTGGAAAGATCGTGGGTGGCATCGTCCGATCTATCCCGAAATCCGAGCTGGAGGGAGCTCGACTCATTCGTGGGGCGCGCGATGCTTAACAGCATCGTTCAAAAATCCCGCAAGGGCGGGACGCTTCCGTTTACGATGAAGGTAGTCAGCAGGCTGCGTACCAGCCGTCCGGAAAGGGGAGGAGAGGCCAGGCGCCCTCATTATCATTGGCGGCCCTGGGCGTTGCGACGCACGACCACGAACGGGGCACGAATTCCTCCTTCGGCGCGGGCGTGCAATCTTCGTGAATCATGGCGCCCCCGACGGCATCCAGCAGCAAGTTGAATTCGGCTTCGCTCATCGCACCCTCCGGAAAGCAGACGGCCCAATATCGCAAAGCCGGCTTGTTTCCCGATTGACCCGGTCGTTCGCATTTTAACGATCCGGCGCTCGGGTCCCGATTGGTTAGCGAGTCCTGAAAATCCCCTTGGAACTTAGGTTCCTGAGCCTTGCCCGCAGTGTGAAAGAAGTCACATCGCCCCGGCTTTATTTCTCGCAAACGTTGTCGCGACCCCGGCCAACGCCGCCGGGCGGGCAGAGCAGAACGGGAGAGCGGTCATGAAGGTGAGGTTCTTGCGGTTTGCAATTGTGAAGAGCCGGGCGCGCCGCGCCTCGACGGTCGGGCTTTTCCTGACGATGTTTGCCTCCGCCGCCCATGCGCAGGGAACGCCGGAGCAGCGCCGGGCCTGCACGCCCGACGTCTACCGTCTCTGCGCCGGCGAAATCCCCAACGTCCGTGCCATCACCGCGTGCCTGCGACGTCACCGGGCCAGCCTGAGCGAAGCGTGCCGCGGCGTGTTCGACCAGGCCGGCGGGTAGTCGTCTCTGTGGATTTGTGCGCAGCAAGTGGCGTGCGCGCCACGCAAATCTGTTGAATCCGCGCTTGTGAATATGCTGCGGACAGGCTGTTGAGTGATCGAAAAGCCAACGTCGGTCCGCACGCGTCGATCCCAATGACGGAACGTCTCGGACTACGTTTTGCTCCATCGGAGCTTCGCCTCTACAGAAATTCTGACTTAGCGCATTGTCCGGCCACCTCATCCCAGTCAGAGGGGACGAGAAACCTAAGTTCGCCGCCTGCCATTATTGCGAACGCATTGCGAAGGACGACGAATTCGTCCTTTGCAAGCGCAACTGGCTTTGTTATACGCAGCCGCGCGCGAACGACTGGTTCGCCTTTTCCTCGGTAGCTCAGCGGTAGAGCATCCGACTGTTAATCGGATGGTCGCTGGTTCGAATCCAGCCCGGGGAGCCAAATTTTATCGCCGGTTCAATGAGTTGCGATAGCGCCGTCATGTGCCGCGCGATTTCGTTGCGGCAATATCTGAACTGCTTCCACGATCCTGGCGCGCAATCAAACTCAACCAGACGTGTGCAATAGCGCCTTGGCGCCATGAGGACGGCGCCAAATCGACTCAATTCAAATCGAGCTTGCCCCGTGCCGGATCCTTACGGAGCTGATTCCCATGCCAGACATCCAGATCGACCGTTCTCAAAGGGGACCCTCGATCCTGCCGGCCGACATTCCCGAACTCAGCGACGACGAATGCATCGCTTGTCTTGCGCGTGCGGTCGAGGCACCCGATTCGGCACGGCTGGACGAGGTCGCCGCTCTGATTGGCCGCCTCGCGGTGGCGATCGAATGATGCGTCCCGCACCCTGATCCTGATGCGGTGAGCTGCGCAAGCCCATGGGGCTCCTCGCGGCCAACGGCCATGTTGCGTTTTCGGCGGGCATGTTTCAAAGATGCCGCCAATTCATCTCCGCGGCATCGTCCGCATTCCAGGGTCCGCAAATGTCCGGTTTCTCGACTGCGCGCCAAAAAATGGTCGATGGCCAGGTGCGCACCAATGACGTTACCGACCGTCGTATTCTCGATGCCATGCTTACGGTTCCGCGCGAGGCCTTCGTGCCGGCCAGCAGGCAGGCGTTGGCTTATCTCGACCTCGACCTCGATGTGAGCGAGGGCGGCGCCAAGCGGTTCCTGATCAAGCCGCAACTGACCGGCAAGCTGCTCCAGGCCGCCGAAATCGGCCAAGGAGACAATGTGCTGATCGTCGGCTGCGCGACGGGCTATCTGGCCGCGCTTGCCGCCAAGCTCGCGCGCCAGGTCACGGCGACGGAATGTGATCCGGGCCTGGCGGCGAAGGCCAAGGACGCCTTCGCTGCCCTTGGGCTCGCCAACGTTACCTGCAAAGTCGCCTCCTGCAGCGAGGGTGATCCGTCCACCGCTCCTTATGACGTGATCGTCCTCAATGGCGCTGCCGAGATAACCCTGGAGGGGCTGCTCGGGCAGCTGAAGGAAGGCGGGCGCCTCGTGGGAGTGTCGGCCGAATCCAGGCCGCCGCGGGCCATGATCGTGACAAAGACTCATGGTGAATTCGGCCATCGGGCGTTGTTCGACGCCGCCGCCCCGGTCCTTCCCGGGTTGGAACGGGCCGCCGCCTTCGTTTTCTGAGGCCCGGAGCCGAAAAATCCCGTTCTGAATCAGAAGTGTGGCCGGGATGCTGCACGTGAAGAGTTTCCACCGAGAACTACCCTGAGGTGGTTCCGCCGCGACAATCCCCGTCCTATGTTGCGGCGGGGCAACGACTCCACTCGGTAGACGGTACCCAGCTCGCGGGCACGAGCCGGGCGTTAGAATGAACGGAATTTCAGGGATGCATGGGGTGAAGCTCTTCACCGGAGCTGCGGTTTCGGTCCTGCTGCTGTCGCTAGCCGGGCCGACGCCTGCCTTGGCGGACACGATCGAGTCCGCGCTGGTGCGCGCCTATCAGAACAATCCGCAGCTCAACGCACAGCGTGCCCAGGTGCGCTCGACCGACGAGAACGTGCCTCAGGCATTGTCGGGATATCGCCCCAGAGTCGCGCTGACGGCGAGCGCCGGTTATCAATATCAGGACACGCTGACCGCGCCGGGCAGCGCCCCAATCAATGGCACCACCGTTCCCCGCAGCGCGGGCCTGACGGTTTCGCAGACGCTCTACAACGGCAACCAGACCGCCAACAGGACGCGCGCGGCAGAGAGCCAGGTGTCCGGTGCTCGCGAAGCGCTGCGCAGCCTCGATCAAAGCGTGCTGCTTCAGGCTGCAACGACCTACATGGACTATCTGCGCGATGCCGCCACGCTGGAAGTCCAACGCAGCAACGTGCGCGTGCTCGAGCAGACGCTGAAGCAGACCCGTGACCGCTTCAATGTCGGCGAAGTGACGCGTACCGACGTCGCCCAATCGGAAGCGCAACTCGCTGCCGGCAGGACGCAGGCGCTTACCGCCGAAGCCAATCTCACCACGACGCGCGCGAATTTCCGTCGCATCATCGGCAACGAGCCGACAAACCTCGCGCCGGGCTCTCCGGTCGACCGGTTCCTGCCTGCGACGCTCGCGTCGGCCGTCGAGCTCAGCTTGGTCGAGCATCCCAACGTCACGGCCGCAATGTTCGGCATCGACGTCAACTATCTGCAGGTCAAGGTCGCCGAAGGCGCGCTGCTGCCCACGGTCACGTTGCAGGCCAGCGCAACGCAGGCCAATGAACAGTCGCTGATTCAATACAGGTCGTTTAGCGCAGCCGCGGTCGCACAGGCCTCGTGGCAGCTCTATGATGGCGGCAATCAATATGCGCTGATCCGTCAATCCAAGGAAAACCTGGCGCAGCAGCGTCTCAATCTCGAAACCACGCGCGACCAGATTCGTGCGACCGTGGTTCAGTGGTGGGGGTCGTTGCAGGCCGGTAAGGCGCAGGTGCAGTCTGCGCAGGCGCAAGTTGCGGCATCCGAGATCGCGCTGAATGGCGTGCGCGAAGAAGCCAAGGCGGGTCAGCGCACCACGCTCGACGTCCTCAACGCGCAGCAGGCCTTGGTCAACGCGCGCGTCGCGCTGGTCACCGCGCAGCATGACCGCGTGGTTGCATCCTATAACGTTCTCGCGGCTGTTGGCCGCCTGTCGCCGCAGGTGCTCGGCCTCGCGACCACGGTCTACGATCCCTCCGTGCATTACCAGCAGGTCCGCGACAGCTGGGCCGGTGTACGCACGCCTGACGGACGCTGATGTCCGTAGTGATCCGGTCGGTCTCGCGAAGTGCCGAGGCCGACTGGCGCTTTGCTTGCAATCATCAAAATCCCTGACATAGCCTTGCCAAGAAGATGCGGGTCGATTCGCCCGTATCGATGCCGTGTGCGTAAAGCTTGAGTGCCGGGGGCAGGGGCGCACCGCCGCACGTTGAGCCGTGATCTGGGGACAAGTCGGGCTGCTGCGACGAAAATCGTCGGGCCGCCGGTCCGGAACCGGCCAATCCTGCCGTGCTTGGTGTAAAACAACGCATGCGAGGGCGTTGATGATGTGGAGTCGGAGATGACGCAGCCTGCAAAGGTTACAGAACCCTCGATGGAGGAGATTCTGGCCTCGATCCGGCGCATCATCGCCGACGATGAGGCCAAGCCTCCGCCGACAGAAGCCGCAAAACCCGAGAAGGCTGCGGCGCCCGCCGCGCCAAAGCCGCAGGCGATGAACGACATTCCGCCATCCAAGGTCGCTCCGCCCAAACCCGCCGCCGAGAAGCCCGCACCGCCGCAGGCTGCAAAGCCGGCGCCGCCGCCGTCCGCAGCTGCGGCGGACGCATCCAATAGCCAAGACGACATCGACGCGCTGCTGGCCGGGCTCGACGCAGCCACGCCTGCGCCGGAGGTCCGCGCTCCCGAGCCGGAGCCGGAGCCCGACGTGCTCGAGTTGACCGACGAGATGGCGATGGACCCGACACCGCCTCCGCCGCCACCCACCTTCCACAAGGTCGAGCCGCGCGACGATCTCGAATTCACGGAATCGCCGCAGCCGCGCCCCCCGTCGCCGCCGTCCTACACGCCGGTGGACTACGATGCGCCGCCGGTGCCGCCGCAACAGCCGATCCTGGCGCAATCGACGGTCTCCGCGGTCGAATCTGCCTTCAACTCGCTGGCCCACACGGTTCTGAGCAGCAATGCGCGGACGCTGGAGGATCTGGTCAAGGAGATGTTGCGTCCGATGCTGAAGTCCTGGCTCGATGACAATCTGCCGGGCCTGGTTGAACGCATCGTGAAGGCCGAAATCGAGCGAGTCTCGCGCGGCGGCCGCTGAGGAGGGCCGTGCGGCCAAGATAAAGCCCTGCTCCGGCGTCATATTCGGCCTGCGGCCCGGGCCGAAAACGCCTGTCGTCGAGCTTCCCGTTGACTTGAACCGCGCGCGCGGCTTTCTAACAGCCCCATGATCGAGAAAAATTACCAGCCCGCCGATATCGAAACCCGCATGTCCGTGGTGTGGGAGGACAGCCTTGCCTTCAAGGCCGGCCGCCCCGACCGCCGCGACGCGGTGCCGTTCACCATCGTGATCCCGCCGCCGAACGTGACGGGCTCGCTGCACATGGGCCACGCCCTCAACAATACGCTTCAGGACATCCTGTGCCGGTTCGAGCGCATGCGCGGCCGCGACGTGCTGTGGCAGCCCGGCACCGACCATGCCGGAATCGCGACCCAGATGGTGGTCGAGCGCCAGCTGATGGAGCGTCAAGAGCCCGGCCGCCGCGAGATGGGCCGCGAGAAGTTTCTGGAGCGGGTCTGGCAGTGGAAGGCCGAGAGCGGCGACACCATCATCAATCAGCTCAAGCGACTCGGCGCGTCTTGCGACTGGTCGCGCGAGCGCTTCACCATGGACGAGGGCCTGTCGAAGGCCGTCGTCAAGGTGTTTGTCGAGCTGCACCGCGAGGGGCTGATCTACAAGGACAAGCGGCTGGTGAACTGGGACACCAAGCTCTTGACCGCAATCTCCGACCTCGAAGTGCAGCAGGTCGAGGTCAAGGGCAGCCTCTGGTATCTGCGCTACCCGATCGAGGGCAAGACCTTCAGCCCCGAGGATCCCTCGAGCTTCATCGTCGTCGCCACCACGCGCCCCGAGACCATGCTCGGCGACACCGGCGTGGCCGTGCATCCCGATGACGAGCGTTATCAGAAGCTTATCGGCAAGAACGTCATCCTGCCGTTGGTCGGTCGCAAGATCCAGATCGTCGCCGACGACTATTCGGATCCGGACAAGGGCTCGGGCGCGGTGAAGGTGACGCCGGCGCACGACTTCAACGATTTCGAGGTCGGTAATCGCCGCGGCCTGCGCCGGATCAGCGTCCTCGACAGGGAGGGTTCTCTCGATCTCCTCGACAACGAGGATTATCTGCGTGACTTGCCGGAAGGCGCCGGGCAGTTCGCCGAGGAATTCCACAAGGTCGACCGCTTTGTCGCACGCAAGCGCATCGTCGAGCGATTGGAATCGTTCGGCTTCGTCGAGCGGATCGAGCCGCACACCCACATGGTGCCGCATGGCGATCGTTCGAACAGCGTGATCGAGCCGTATCTGACCGATCAATGGTATGTCGATGCCAAGACGCTGGCGAAGCCCGCGATCGCGGCGGTGCGTTCGGGCGAAACGACGTTCGTGCCGAAAAACTGGGAAAAGACCTATTTCGAGTGGATGGAGAACATCCAGCCCTGGTGCATCTCGCGCCAGCTCTGGTGGGGCCACCAGATCCCGGCCTGGTACGGTCCGGATGGGAAGGTGTTCGTCGCCGAGACCGAGGAGGAGGCCGTCAGCCACGCGCTCGGCTATTACGTCGAGCAGGAGGTCATCACGGCCGAGCAGGGGCGTGAGATGGCGCTCGATCGCAACAAGCGCGAAGGCTTCATCACGCGCGACGAGGACGTGCTCGACACTTGGTTTTCGTCGGCGCTGTGGCCGTTCTCGACGCTCGGCTGGCCCGACGACACGCCCGAGGTGCAGCGCTATTATCCGACCAATGCGCTGGTGACCGGCTTCGACATCATCTTCTTCTGGGTCGCCCGCATGATGATGATGGGCCTGCACTTCATGAAGGAGGTGCCGTTCTCGACCGTCTACATCCACGCCCTCGTCCGCGACGAGAAGGGCGCCAAGATGTCGAAGTCGAAGGGCAACGTCATCGATCCTCTCCATCTGATCGACGAATATGGCGCGGACGCGCTCCGCTTCACGCTGGCCGCGATGGCGGCGCAGGGCCGCGACATCAAGCTCGCCACCAGCCGCGTCGAGGGCTACCGCAATTTCGCGACCAAGCTCTGGAATGCTTGTCGCTTCGCGGAGATGAATCACTGTGCCGTTCCCGACGGCTTCGAGCCGGCGAAGGCGAAGCAGACGCTGAACCGCTGGATCGCGCACGAGAGCGCGCACACCACGCGCGAAGTGACCGAGGCCATCGGAGCCTATCGCTTCAACGATGCCGCCGGCAGCATCTACCGCTTCGTCTGGAACGTCTATTGCGACTGGTATGTCGAGCTCGCCAAGCCCGTGCTGCTCGGTCCCGACAGTCCCGCCAAGGACGAAACCCGCGCCATGGTGGCCTGGGCGCGCGACGAGATCCTCAAGCTGCTGCACCCCTTCATGCCCTTCATCACCGAAGAGCTGTGGGAGGTGACGGCGAAGCGCGATGGCCTGCTCGCATTGGCGCCGTGGCCGCTCAAGCCGGTTGAGCCGACGCCGGAGCAGCTTGCGATGCTCGCCGCGACGACGGGACCGACCGATCCGCTCGTCTCGCCGGCCTGGGTGCTGCCGATCTTCGACCATGCCGACTTCAGCGATCCCGCGGCCGAGGCCGAGATCGGCTGGGTGATTGATCTTGTCACCCAGATCCGTTCGGTGCGTGCCGAGATGAATATCCCGCCGGCGACGCTGACGGCGCTGGTGCTCGTGGGCGTTTCGGCAGAGACGAAAGAGCGCGCGCCGCGCTGGACCGACGTCATCAAGCGCATGGCGCGGCTCTCCGACATCTCTTTCGCCGACCGCGCACCTGACGGCGCCGTTCAACTGCTTGTGCGCGGCGAGGTGGCCGCGCTGCCGCTGAAGGGCGTAATCGACGTCGGCGCCGAGCGCACGCGTCTCGACAAGGAGATCGGCAAGGCCGACGCCGACATCAAGCGCGCCGAGTCCAAGCTGGCCAACGAGAAGTTCGTCGCCAACGCGGCCGAGGAGGTCGTCGAGGAGGAGCGCGAAAAGCGCGAGGCGGCGCTGGCCCGCAAGGCCAAGCTGCTGGAGGCGCTGGAGCGGCTCAAGCAGGCGTCTTAATCTGGTCCTCATTCCGGGGCGGCTCGAAGGGCCGAACGCGGAATCTCGAGATTCCGGGTCTGGTCCTTCGGACCATCCCGGAATGATCGTTACTTCGGAAACGGCTTGCTCAAAAATTTCGAGCCCTTGATGCCATAGCGCCAGGGCAGCTCGACCGCCTTGGTGATGCCGATCCGAATCCCGGCAGCGACCTCGACATCCTCCGTCCGCGCGTGCAGGGCGATCGGCGGCCGGTCCAGCGGCAGCGCGTTGTGCGCGATCGTGATGCCGAGCGCTTCGGTCAGCTTGCCCGGGCCCGAGCACAGCGCGTGCAAATCCTGGAGATGGCGGCGGCGTCGCATCGCGGCTAAGCCATGGGTCGGCTCCAGCGCGCGGATCAGCACGGCGCTGGCCGAACCTTCCTCCTCGCAGACGAAGTTCACGCACCAATGGATGCCGTAGGAACGGTAGACATAGGCGTAGCCGGGCGGCCCAAACATCACCTGGTTCCGAGGCGTCGGCCCGCGATAGGAATGCGCGGCCGGGTCGGTATGATGATAGGCCTCGACCTCGACGATGATTCCACCGACGCCGTCGACCAGCATGGTGGCGCCGATCAGGTCGGGCGCGACCTCGTGGACGCTGCGGTCGAAAAAGGTCCGCTTCAGCGGCTTGCCAAGCCGCAACGGAGAGGCATTCGATCTTGGAGCCATTCGAGGTGAGAATCGCCTGAGAACAGAGCAGGATATTGCCCATATCTGCCATGTTCGCTGAAGCGGGGCGAGCCGGGTTGCGATGCTCAGCCAGACCGACTAGGTAGGACCTGAACAGACCGGACACCCCATGGTCGTTATTGTCGATACCATCACGAACCCGCAGCGCCCGCGCCACCCTGAAAAGGTGAACCGGCCCGATTCCACTTCGCCGCCGAAGCCGGACTGGATTCGCGTGCGCGCGCCCAATACCCGCGGCTATGCCGACACCCGCAACATCGTGCGGGCCAACGGCCTGCACACGGTGTGCGAGGAAGCGGGCTGCCCGAATATCGGCGAGTGTTGGGACAAGAAGCACGCGACCTTCATGATCATGGGTGACACCTGCACCCGTGCCTGCGCCTTCTGCAACGTCAAGACCGGCCTGCCCAACGCGCTCGATGCGTCCGAACCGCAGCACGTCGCCGAGGCCGTGGCCAAGCTGGGGCTGGCGCACGTCGTCATCACTTCGGTCGACCGCGACGACCTCGCCGACGGCGGCGCCGAGCATTTTGCCCAGACCATTCGTGCGATCCGCGCCGCGTGTCCTTCGACCACGATCGAGATCCTGACGCCGGACTTCCTGCGCAAGGAGGGGGCACTCGAGGTCGTCGTTGCGGCGAAGCCCGACGTGTTCAACCACAATCTCGAGACCGTGCCGTCGCGCTATCTCACGGTGCGGCCCGGCGCGCGCTATTTCCACTCGATCCGGTTGCTGCAGCGGGTTAGGGAGCTCGATCCCACCATCTTCACCAAGTCCGGCATCATGGTCGGCCTTGGCGAGGAGCGCCACGAGGTGCTCCAGGTAATGGACGATCTGCGCTCTGCCGAGGTCGATTTCCTGACCATCGGCCAGTATCTCCAACCCACCCGTAAGCATCACGCCGTGATGCGCTTCGTGCCGCCCGACGAGTTCGCCTCCTACGAGAAGGTCGCCTACACCAAGGGCTTCCTGATGGTGTCGGCGAGCCCGCTGACCCGCTCGTCCCATCATGCCGGCGAGGATTTTGCGAGATTGAAGGCCGCGCGGGCAGATAACGCCCGCTGAACCGCTATGCCCAAATTTTCGAGCAAGCGCCGTGTCAGTCACAGCGCATCCGAGATGTTTGATCTGGTCGCCGACGTCGAGCGATACCCGGAATTCGTGCCCTTGTGCAGCGCGCTGAGGGTGCGTCAGCGCATGACGAAGCCCGACGGCACCGAGGTGCTGGTCGCCGACATGACGGTGTCGTTCAAGCTGGTCAAGGAATCCTTCACCAGCCGGGTGACACTCGACCGCGCCAATCTGAAAATCCTGGTCGAATATTTGCAAGGTCCTTTCAGAAATCTTGAAAACCGCTGGACGTTCGAGCCCAAGGGTGAGGGCGTCTGCGACGTCGGTTTCTTCCTCGCCTATGAATTCAAGAGCCGCATGCTCGCGATGCTGATGGGCTCGATGTTCGATGCCGCCTTCGCGCGCTTCTCCTCTGCGTTCGAAAAACGCGCGGACGCGATTTATGGCCGGCCGAAGCTGGCGTCGACGTAGGCGCACTCTTTCCACCGTCATTGCGCGGAGCTCTTGCGACGAAGCAATCCAGGCTGCGTCCGCGGAGACGTCTGGGTTTGCTTCGCTTCCGCCTTCGCTCTCCGAGCTTCGGTGTACAAGCCGCTGGGAAATGACTGAGGATGAGCATCCAGGTAGCTTTTCCAATTGGCATCTCAATCGCAGACACACCTGCGCGTTCTCGCGGCTTTTCTCGTCCGAGCTTTGCTTCGTCGCGACACCCTCTTGAAGTCAGAGGGCGCAGGGAAGGCCGGATGCCGGCTGGGCACCCGCGGTCCACTGTGCGAAGTTGCGCTAGGAAGAGCTGCACAGCGGCATTCAGGTGAAGCCAAACAACTGGCCTTCCCTGCGCAGTGGTTTGACGGCTTATGCCGAGCTCTCCCCGGGGAGCGATGCACTATTGCCCCCGTCGCCTTGCGGATCGCTGATGCGCGCGCCCGGTTGGACGACACGCATCACCGCAAGACTTGACGCACAGGCCCCGGGCGTCAGGACGACACGGTTTTGCCGTACGCTGATAGCAACGGTCGTTTGCGCGCGGCGATCGCTCACGGTTGCCCGCCCTGCGATGCCCTTCGCGCCGGTGCTGCCAGCGCCCACCACGGCCCAGCCCGCGTTTCGTGACGATCGCGATACGCCCCTCTGACCGGGATGAGGTGGCCACACAATGCGCCAAATCAGAATTTCTGTAAAGGCGAATATTTTGACGCATGTGGGTTGACCCCGCGGTTGTGTGTCTTGCCCGACGGGCAACACAAAGGATTGTGGCCCAGAGCAGCGCAATCTGGGCTACCAGGTTGGTGTTCCCATTGACATCCGCCGGGATCATTTCGCGCCGCCGCGAGTTCTTCACGGATTCGTCCGGGTTGGAGCTGCCATGACCATCAATTTCGATACGTTGAAAGCATCGCTCGTCCTGTATGGCTTGAACGTGATTTACGCGATCCTGCTGTTCGCGGTCGGCTGGTATCTGTCCGGCGCAATGCAGCGCTTCGTCACGCGCGTCTTGAGTGTCACGCACCGCGTCGATCCGCTGGTGACCTTGTTCGTCGCCAGTGTGGCTCGCTATGCCGTGCTCGCGGTGGTCGGCATCGCCCTGCTCCAGCTCTTTGGCATCCAGACCGCGAGCCTCGTTGCCGTGCTGGGCGCGACTTCACTCGCCATCGGCCTTGCGCTTCAAGGCACGCTCTCCAACCTCGCCGCTGGCGTGATGCTGCTGCTGTTTCGTCCCTTTCACATCGGCGACGACGTCGAGGTCGCCGGCAAGGCGGGGAAGGTGAAGTCGTTGTCGCTGTTCATGACCGAGCTGGTCGCGCTCGACAACACGCAGATCTTGTTGCCGAACGGGCAGGTGTGGGGCGCGGCCATCATCAACCACAGCGCCTATCCAGGTACGGGCGACGTCAAGGTGGCGTTTCCGGTCAGGGCAGGCGCGGTCAATGCGTTGGCCGACCAGATCCTGAAGGAGCTGCGCGACGATCCCCGCATCGACGACAGGACCGCGCCCTCGGTCAATGTGTCAAAAGTGATCGCTGCCGATCCCGCAGCACCCGTCGTGGAATTGACGGTGAGCGCGAAGGTCAATCCATCAGATGCCGATGCGGTTAGACAGCGCGTGCTCGATCGTGCGAGCGCGGTGCTGTCGGCGGCCTGAGAGCGCCTCAGCCCCGCGGCGAGCGCGGCGGCCTGCGCTTCACCGCGTGTCGGCGTGGCGAGCGGGTGACGCGGGGACGCAGACGGCTTGCGGCTGCGGGGCGCGGCTTGATCTGGACTTGCGGGCCGCGGGCGAGGTCCATCAGCATGCGCAGCGCCTCGACTACGGAGCGCGCGCGCACGGCGCTGCGGCCGATCGCGCCGAAGCGGTGTTCGCGATGGATGATGCGGCCGTCGCGCGCCGCCGCTGCGAAGTGGACGAGGCCGACCGGCTTGCCGGGCGTGGCGCCGCCGGGGCCGGCAATTCCGGTAATGGCAACCGCGAGATCGACATCGGCGCGCTCCAGGGCGCCAATCGCCATGGCGGTTGCGGTCTCCTTGCTGACCGCCCCGAAATTGGCGAGCGTGCTCGCCTCGACGCCGAGCATCGCGCGCTTGGCGTCGTTGGAATAGGTGACGAAGCCGCGGTCGATCACGTCGGAGGAGCCGGGGATGTCGGTCAGCGCGCCGGCGACGAGGCCGCCGGTGCAGGACTCGGCCGTCGCGATCGTCAGCTTGCGCATCCGGCACAAATCGAGCAGCGAGCGGGAGAGGGCGCGTGCGTCGCTGCCGCCCATGGTCCTACAGGCTCCAGGGCAGGCGGATGGTGGCGCTCGCGGTGGCCGCGATGCCTTCCTCGCGGCCGGTGAAGCCGAGCCGCTCGCTGGTCGTCGCCTTCACCGCGACGCGGGAGATGTCGACGCCGGAGATCTCGGCGATGCGCGCGCGCATGGTGTCGCGCAAGGGACCGATCTTCGGCCGCTCGCAGATCAGCGTCACCTCGAGATTGGCGACGCGGCCGCCGCGGGCCGCGACGCGCTCGATGGCATATTTCAGGAACTGGTCGGACGAAGCACCCTTCCACTTCGCGTCGCTCGGCGGGAAGTGCGAGCCGATGTCACCGTCGGCGAGCGCACCGAGAATGGCGTCGACCAGCGCATGCAGGCCGACATCGCCGTCGGAATGGGCCAGAAAACCCTTGGTGTGAGGGACGCGCACGCCGCAGATCATGACGTGGTCGCCGTCGCCGAAGGCGTGCACGTCATAGCCCGTGCCGGTCCTGATATCGCCGAGCTGGGCGGCCAGGCGCGCTTCCTCGCGCACGAAATCCTCGGGAGTGGTGAGCTTCATATTGGCAACATCGCCTTCAAAGGTTGCAACCGTCAATCCTGCCCATTCGGCAATGGCGGCATCGTCGGTGAAATCCGAGCGTCCGTCCTTTGCCGCGCGACGATGCGCCTCGAGGATGACGTCGAAAAGAAAGGATTGCGGCGTCTGCGCGATTCGCAGCCGCGCGCGGTCCGGCGTGCCCTCGACATGGCCGTTCTCACCGGTGAGCTTGATCGTGTCGGTGACGGCAATGGCGGGGATCGCTGCGCCGGTGCGGCTCGCCGCCTCGATCGCACGGGAGATCACGCCTTCCGAGACGAAGGGGCGGGCGGCGTCATGGATCAAGACGATATCGGGCTTGTGCCGTGCGAGCGCTTCGAGGCCGGCGAGCACCGAGGCTTGGCGGGTGGCGCCGCCGTTGGCCGGCGGCTCGTGCTTGAGACCTGCGACCGCTGCCGTGAACATGGCGGTGTCGTCGGGATTCACCACCGGCTGCACCGCAAACACCTCGGGGTGGCGGCTGAAGGCTTCCAAGGCGCGATGGATCACGGGCACACCGCCGATCTCGCGATATTGCTTCGGTCCGCCGGCGCCGGCGCGCAAGCCGCGTCCGGCTGCGACGAGGACGGCCGCGGTGCGTTGTGATTTCGCCATAGGACTCAAATATTCAGTTGGTGATGACGAGTCGGGGAGTGGGGTGATTTGATGGCATGCCTCTAGCACGGCAGGGCCGCAAAAAAAGGGGTTTCCGCGCCTTGTGGGCAACAGCATTTTGCTGCACTGCACTTGAAAGATTTGCAAAACTGTCTAAACTGTAGGCATGACGCTTGACTGCACAAGAATTGTGCGCAAGATGGATCATGGCAGGCGCGATGAGGCCCTGTCCAGTCAACGAGACCCCTGTGACCGGCTCGGCAATATCCGGCTCTAAGCCGTTGAAAATAGGCGAAATTGATGTCGCCACCCCGGTCTTCCTGGCGCCGATGTCGGGGGTGACTGACTCGCCCGTTCGCCGGCTGGCGGCGGAGCTTGGGGCGGGTCTCGTCGTGTCGGAAATGACAGCCAGCGATGAGCTCGCCAACGGCCACCGGATGTCGCGGTTGCGTTGCGAAGCTACGGGAATCGGTCCGCATGTGGTCCAGCTCGCCGGCTGCGAGCCGCATTGGATGGCCGAAGGCGCCCGGATCGCTGAGGCCGAAGGCGCCGACATCATCGATATCAACATGGGCTGTCCGGCCCGCCACGTCACCGGCGGCCAGTCCGGCTCGGCCCTGATGCGCGACCTCGACCATGCCGTCGGCCTGATCGAGGCGACGATCGCCGCAGTGAAGGTGCCGGTGACACTGAAGATGCGGCTCGGCTGGGACGACCGCAGCCGCAACGCGCCGGAGCTGGCGCGGCGCGCGGAAGCATCAGGCGTCAAGCTCGTCACCGTGCATGGCCGCACCCGCTGCCAGTTTTACAAGGGCGAGGCCGATTGGGATGCGATCCGCGCCGTGCGCGAGGCCATCTCCATTCCGCTCGTCGTCAATGGGGACATCACGTCCCATGAGAAGGCGCTCGCGGCGTTAGAGGCCTCCGGCGCCGATGCCGTGATGATTGGCCGCGGCGCGCAGGGCCGGCCCTGGCTGCCGGGCCAGATCGGCCGCCGACTGAAGGGCGGGGCAGAGGAAGCAACGCCGGCGCTCGAGACGCAGCTGCATTATGTCCGCACGCTCTATGAAGGTGTTTGCGCACTATACGGCTTGCGTATTGGCCTCAGGCATGCGCGCAAGCATCTGGGCTGGGCGCTCGACGTCGCGGCGGAGGTCAGCGGCGCGCCGGCCGAGACGCTGAAATCGTGGCGCCAGAAGATACTCACCTCGGAGGATCCGCGCCGCGTTCACCAATCGCTGCAAGACGCCTTCGACGACTTCGCATGGAGGGCCGCTGCATGAGCTCAGCCGCCGAACATCGCCGGCCGTCCGACAGCGATGCGATCCTGGATGCGCTGCCCAATCCCGTGCTGATGATCGGCCCGGACGGCAAGATCGTCGCCGCCAACATCGCGACCGAAGCCTTCTTCGAAATCTCGACGCAGTTCTTGAAGCGGCAATCGCTCAAGGAGCTGGTGCCGTTCGGCAGCCCGCTGCTGGCACTGATCGACCAGGTGCGCTCGTCGAACTCGCCGGTCAACGAATACAAGGTTGATCTGGGCACACCGCGCATGGGCGGCGACCGCCAGGTCGACCTGCATGTGGCTCCGCTCACCGAGCGGCCCGGCCACATCGTGGTGATGCTCCAGGAGCGCAGCATCGCCGACAAGATGGACCGCCAGCTCACCCATCGCAGCGCCGCGCGCTCGGTGATCGCGCTCGCCGCGATGCTGGCGCACGAGATCAAGAATCCGCTGTCGGGAATCCGCGGCGCGGCGCAGTTACTGGAGCAGCAGGCCTCGTCCGAGGACCGCATGCTGACGCGCCTGATCTGCGACGAGGCCGACCGCATTGTGACGCTGGTCGACCGCATGGAGGTGTTCGGCGACGAGCGCCCCGTCGTGCGCGGTCCCGTGAATATTCACTCTGTGCTCGATCACGTGAAGCGGCTGGCGCAGTCCGGCTTTGCCCGCAACATCCGCTTCATCGAGGATTACGATCCTTCGCTGCCGCCGGTGCTGGCGAATCAGGACCAGCTGATCCAGGTGTTCCTCAATCTCGTCAAGAACGCCGCCGAAGCCCTGATCGATGCGCCCGACGCCGAGATCCAGCTCACCACCGCGTTCCGCCCCGGCGTGCGCCTGTCAGTCCCCGGTCAAAAATCCCGGGTATCCCTGCCGCTCGAATTCTGCGTGAGAGACAACGGACCAGGCGTGCCAGACGACCTTCTGCCCAACCTGTTCGATCCCTTCGTGACCACCAAGCAGACCGGCTCGGGGCTGGGCCTCGCGCTGGTCGCAAAGATCGTCGGCGATCACGGGGGCATCATCGAATGCGAATCTCAGCCGCGCAAGACCACCTTCCGCGTGCTGATGCCGATGTATTCCGCATCGGCGAAACATGCCGATCAAAGCAGTCGCGCCGACTCTGCCGGGAAGCCGTCGCCTGCATCACAGGGGGCAAGATGAGGATTAACGATGCCCGCAGGTAGCATTCTCGTAGCTGATGACGATACCGCCATCCGCACCGTTCTCAATCAGGCACTGTCCCGCGCCGGCTACGAAGTGCGGCTCACCGGCAATGCCGCAACCTTATGGCGTTGGGTCAGCCAGGGAGAGGGCGATCTCGTCATCACCGACGTGGTGATGCCCGACGAGAACGCTTTCGACCTCTTGCCGCGGATCAAGAAGATGCGGCCCAATCTGCCCGTCATCGTCATGAGCGCACAGAACACGTTCATGACGGCGATCCGCGCCTCCGAGCGCGGCGCCTATGAATATCTGCCGAAGCCCTTCGACCTGAAGGAGCTGATCGCCATCGTCGGCCGCGCGCTCGCCGAACCGAAGGAGCGGGTCTCGACGCCGGACGACGACGCCGAAATGGAGGCGATCCCGCTGGTCGGCCGCTCGCCGGCGATGCAGGAGATCTATCGCGTGCTGGCGCGCCTGATGCAGACCGACCTCACCGTAATGATCACGGGCGAGTCCGGCACTGGCAAGGAATTGGTGGCACGCGCGCTGCACGATTACGGCAAGCGGCGCAACGGCCCCTTCGTCGCCGTCAACATGGCGGCGATCCCGCGCGACCTCATCGAATCCGAGCTGTTCGGCCATGAGCGCGGCGCCTTCACCGGCGCCAACACCCGCGCCTCGGGCCGGTTCGAGCAGGCCGAGGGCGGCACGCTGTTCCTCGACGAAATCGGCGACATGCCGATGGAGGCGCAGACCCGCCTGTTGCGCGTGCTCCAGCAGGGCGAATACACCACCGTCGGCGGCCGCACCCCGATCAAGACCGACGTGCGGATCGTCGCGGCTTCCAACAAGGATCTGCGCGTCCTGATCCAGCAGGGCCTGTTCCGCGAAGACCTGTTCTTCCGCCTCAACGTCGTGCCGCTGCGGCTGCCGCCGCTTCGCGAGCGTATCGAGGACCTGCCGGATCTGGTGCGGCACTTCTTCACGCTGGCTGAGAAGGACGGATTGCCGCCGAAGAAGCTCGACGCGCTGGCGCTGGAGCGGATGAAGCAGCACCGCTGGCCGGGCAATGTGCGCGAGCTCGAAAACCTCGCCCGGCGCCTGGCCGCGCTCTATCCGCAGGACGTGATCACGGCCTCGGTCATCGACGGCGAGCTCGCGCCGCCTTCGGTCAGCCCGGGTGCGGCGGTCCAGCAGGGCGTCGACAATCTGGGCGGCGCGGTGGAGGCCTATCTCTCCTCGCACTTCCAGGGCTTCCCGAACGGCGTGCCGCCGCCGGGTCTCTATCACCGCATCCTGAAGGAGATCGAAGTGCCGCTGCTCACCGCCGCGCTCGCGGCCACCCGCGGCAATCAGATCCGCGCCGCAGACCTGCTCGGCCTCAACCGCAACACGCTACGCAAGAAGATCCGGGATCTGGACATCCAGGTCTACCGCAGCGGCGCATAGTCGTGCTGGACGGACGGTGGCTGAGCTCCCCCTACCAAGGCAGAGCTGAGCCTGTCCGGATCGCGCTGGCCGTTGTGGCTGACGCGGTGGGCAGAAGTCCGCATCGGACTGAAATGTTCCGCTCGCACGTACAAATTGGTCATTCGGCCGCAACGCGCTGCATCATCTACCTGACAAGTCGGCTGGATGCCGGCGTCACGCTGGCGACATTCACCAGCGGCTGCTGAAGGCCGAGCCCGTTGACCAGGAGGTCGGCGGCCACGATCAGCAGAAGCACGGCCGAGACCATCGTCGCGAGAAAAAATCTATCCATCCCCGTCAAGCCGGGACGGCGGGAATCCGTTCCCGTCCAAGCGGAATCTGCTTGTGGATGTGCCGTCCGTCGCGGCGGAGACGCCGCGGAATTGTCGCAATTCGGCAACAATGTGGTACGAATACATCAGTATCCGCGCGCCCGCGGACCCGTTTTTCAGCAACCCATTGCCGGAATGACCAGCGCAGATACCTCGGCCGCATCCTTTGACACGGCCCCAGCCGAAGAGCCCAAGCGCTGGTCGCTGCGGCGCTGGCTGGCACCCTTCGCCGTGGCCCTGGCGCTGCTGTCGGCCCTCCTGACGTTCCTGGTTCTGACCGGCCTCACCAAGATCGAGCCGACGCCGGAGGTGGTCCGCTCGTTCTATCTGATCAATGCGGCCACGATCCTGCTCCTGGTCGGGATCATCGTCCGGGAACTCTGGCAACTGATCCTGGCGCGACGGCGGGGCAGGGCGGCAGCGCGCCTCCATGTCCAGATCGTCAGCCTGTTCTCGATCGTGGCGGTGCTGCCGGCGGTGCTGGTCGCCGTGGTCGCCAACGTCACCATCGAGCGCGGCCTCGACCGGCTATTCTCGGGGCCGACCAAGGAGGTGATCCAGAATTCGCTGACGATCGCGCGGGCCTACATGCAGGACCATGCGCAGCTGATCCGCGGCGACATTCTCGGCATGGCAAACGACATCGCGCACGCCCGGCCGCTCTACGACCAGGACCGCCGCTCGTTCCGCGAGATGCTGACCGCCAGCGCCGGCTCCCGCAATTTGCCGGGCGCGATGATCATCGACAAGAACACCAACATTCTGGAATCCGCCGACACCGGCATGCGGCTCGCCTATTCGCCGCCGGCGCCCGACTTTCTCAGCAACGTCAACGAGTCCGAGCCTGAGATCGCGGTGCTGCCGGACGCGAGCTTCGTCGCCGCGGTGATCCGCCTGCGAGCCTTCAGCGACACGTTCCTCTACGTCGCCCGGCCACTCGATCCGAACGTCGTCAACCAGCTCAAGCAGACCGAGGTCAGCGTCGCCGAATACGCTCAGATCGAGTCGCGACGGCTCGGTATCCAGGTCGCGTTTGCGCTGATGTTTGCGGTGATCGCGCTGACCATCCTGATGGCCTCGGTGCTGATCGGCCTCAACTTCGCCAACTCGCTGGTCTCGCCAATCCGACGGCTGATGAATGCAGCCCACACGGTCTCGACCGGCGATCTGCATGTCCAGGTGCCCGTGCACCAGTCGGAAGGCGATCTTGCCCAGCTCGGTGAGACCTTCAACAAGATGACGCAGGAATTGCGCAGCCAGCGCGACGAGCTCGTCAACGCCAGCGACCTCATCGACAGCCGCCGCCGCTTCATCGAGGCCGTGCTGTCATCGGCAAGCGCCGGCATCATCGGCGTCGACACCTCCGGCAGCGTCGGCATCCTCAACCGTTCCGCCGAGAAGCTGATCGGGCACTCCGAAGCGGAGACGCTCGGCCACCCGCTCTCCGACGTGCTGCCCGAGCTCGACGAAATGATGAAGACGGCACGGGAAGGGACCCAGCGCCTGGTGCAGGGCCAGATCACGATCACCCGCGACGGCACCGAGCGCAATCTCTCGGTCCGCGTCAGCGCCGAGAAGACCAGCCAGCCGCGCGACAGCTACATCATCACGCTCGACGACATCACCGAGCTCGTGTCGGCGCAGCGCACCTCGGCCTGGGGCGACGTGGCGCGCCGCATCGCCCACGAGATCAAGAACCCGCTGACGCCGATCCAGCTCTCGGCCGAGCGCATCCGCCGCAAGTTCGGCAAGACCATCACAGAGGACAAGGACAAGCAGGTCTTCGACCAGTGCACCGACACCATCGTGCGCCAGGTCGACGACATCAGGCGCATGGTCGACGAGTTCTCCCGCTTCGCGCGGATGCCGAAGCCGGTGATGGAAGGCGAGGACGTCGCCGACACCGTGCGGCAGGCGGTATTCCTGATGAAGGTCGCCCATCCCGAGATCGACATCGAGGCCGAGTTCAAGGAGGATCCGCTGCGCGCCCAGTTCGACCGGCGACTGATCTCCCAGGCGGTCACCAACATCGTCAAGAACGCAACCGAGGCGATCGAGCAGGTCCCGCCGGAGGAGCTCGGCAAGGAAAACGGAAAGGGCCGCATCGACGTCGTGGTGTCGCGCGAGGGCGAGGACGTGCTGATCGACGTCATCGACAACGGCATCGGCCTGCCCAAGGTCGCGCGCTCGCGGTTGCTCGAGCCCTACGTCACGACGCGCGCCAAGGGCACCGGCCTGGGGCTGGCGATCGTCGGCCGCGTGCTGGAAGACCACGGCGGACGCATCGAGCTGAAGGACGCTTCCGACTTCCGCGAAGGCCAGCGCGGCGCCTGGATGCGGTTGCGCTTTGCGATCTCCGGACAACCCGCGAAGTCCGAGACGGCCGAGCCGGCGGCCGCGGCCAAGGAAGCAACCAAGCCGGACAACAAGCAAGCCGTTACGGAATCCATCAAGGACCCGGAAACGAAAGAGCCGGCCGCCGGAACCAAAAAGCCGACTGAAAAGACCAATGATTCAACGAAAATCGAAGCCTCAACAGGTAGCTGACAAGGCAGGCGCGACCCATGGCAAGTGAAATTCTGATTGTCGATGATGAGGCCGATATTCGGGACCTCGTTGCCGGCATACTCGAAGACGAGGGGTTCGTCACAAGGACTGCGCGCGACAGCGATACGGCCCTGGCCGAGATCGCCAACCGCAGACCGCATCTGGTGTTCCTCGACATCTGGCTCCAGGGCTCCAAGCTCGACGGCTTGCAGCTCCTGGAGCAGGTCAAGAAGGACAACGCCGATCTGCCGGTCGTGATGATCTCCGGCCACGGCAACATCGAGACCGCGGTCGCAGCGATCAAGCGCGGCGCCTATGACTTCATCGAGAAGCCGTTCAAGGCCGACCGGCTGATCCTGGTCGCGACCCGAGCGCTGGAGAACTCGCGCCTCAAGCGCGAGGTCAAGGAGCTGAAGCAGCTCGCGCCGAGCGCCAGCCAGCTCGTCGGCCGCTCGCCGAGCATGAACCAGCTGCGCCAGACCATCGAGCGCGCGGCCAAGGCCAACAGCCGTATCCTGATCGTCGGCCCCGCCGGCGCCGGCAAGGAGCTGACGGCGCGCACGTTGCACATGGCCTCGGGCCGCGCCGACGGACCCTTCGTCGTCATCAATGCAGCCGCTATCACGCCCGAGCGGATGGAGCATGAGCTGTTCGGCGTCGAGCAGTCCAACGGCGAACAGCCGCGCAAGGCCGGTGCGCTCGAGGAAGCCCATGGCGGCACGCTGTTCATTGACGAAATTGCCGACATGCCGCGCGAGACCCAGAACAAGATTCTGCGCGTGCTGGTCGAGCAGTCGTTCCAGCGCGTCGGCGGCACCGCCAAGGTGCAGGTCGACGTCCGCATCATCTCCTCCACCGCGCGCAATCTCGAAGAGGAGATCGCGGCCGGTCATTTCCGCGAGGACCTCTATCATCGGCTCTCGGTGGTGCCGATCCGGGTGCCCGCGCTGTCGGAGCGGCGCGAGGACATTCCGGAATTGATCGATTACTTCATGGAGCAGATCTCGGCCGGCAGCGGCCTGCCGAAGCGTCAGATCGGGCAGGATGCGATGGCGGTGCTGCAATCGCACGTCTGGCCGGGCAATGTGCGCCAGCTCCGCAACAATGTTGAGAGAGTCATGATTCTGGCTGCGGGCGGGCCCGAAGTCATCATCACGGCCGACATGTTGCCGCAGGACGTCGGCTCCATGGTGCCGGCGATGCCGACCAGCAACAATGGCGAGCACATCATGGGGCTGCCGCTGCGCGAGGCGCGCGAAGTATTCGAGCGCGACTATTTGATTGCACAGATCAGCCGTTTCTCGGGAAATATTTCTCGCACGGCCGAGTTTGTTGGCATGGAACGTTCAGCGCTGCACCGGAAGCTGAAGGCGCTTGGTGTCGGCTAGCGCGGCCAGGTGGCGGTCAGAGATCAAAGATAAGCGAGGAAACTCATCGATTTCCGTAGTTTTTCGGGGCAATACGGCTGGGGCTGCCGCGTGAAGCGGCTTGCCTAATAGGCCCACCTGTCCTCTAATTGCACAGCTGTTCCTTCCGAGGGGGATCTCATGAGGCACGGCAACCGGAAGAGGCTCCGAATTTCAAAAGAGGGCCGCAACCGGCGCAATAAAAAGAAACTCAAAGCGAGATAAAAACAATGGCGGCAGACCGCGCACAAAACCTGCAGGACACCTTCCTTAATCACGTTCGCAAAACCAAGACGCCACTGACGATCTTTCTGGTCAACGGAGTGAAGCTCCAGGGCATCGTGACCTGGTTCGACAATTTCTGTCTGCTGCTTCGGCGCGACGGTCACTCGCAGCTTGTCTACAAGCATGCGATATCGACCATCATGCCGGGTGCGCCGATCCAGTTGTTCGAAGGCGGCGAGGATCAGCCGGCTTGAGAGTGATCTGATTGGAACCCCGAAATTTCGACGGGGATGCCGACCGTCCGCGGCCGGCAGGGGCTAAGCAGACGGGGCGGGTGCTTGTCATCGGCCCCTACTTGCGTGTGCGCGCGGGCAGTGCCGACGTGCAATCGGAAAACCATGGCTTGTCTAATCAAGTCCTGCGTAACGCCGAGGCCCGGCTCGATGAAGCCGCGGGCCTCGCGCGCGCGATCGATCTCGTCATTGCCGACGCCATTATCGCGCCGATCAGCCAGATCAGGCCGGCGACCTATATCGGCAAGGGCAAGGTCGAGGAGATCGCGGGGCTGATCAAAAGCCTCGATGTCGAGCTCGTGGTAATGGATTGCGCGCTGGCGCCGATCCAGCAGCGCAATCTCGAGAAGGAGCTGCACGCCAAGGTGCTCGACCGCACCGGGCTTATTCTGGAAATCTTCGGCCGCCGCGCCAAGACCAGGGAAGGCTCGCTCCAGGTCGAACTCGCCCATCTCAACTATCAGCGCTCGCGCCTGGTGCGCTCATGGACCCATCTCGAACGCCAGCGCGGCGGTTTCGGATTCATGGGCGGTCCCGGCGAGACGCAGATCGAAGCCGACCGCCGCCTGATCCAGGAGCGCATCTCCAAGCTGGAGGGCGAACTGAAGAAGGTGCAGGCGACGCGCCGCCTGCACCGGGCCGGGCGCCAGCGCGTCCCGTATCGCGTCGTCGCGCTGGTCGGCTACACCAATGCCGGCAAATCGACGCTGTTCAATCGCCTGACGCGCGCCGACGTGCAGGCCGCCGACATGCTGTTCGCGACGCTCGACCCGACCCTGCGGGCGCTGAACCTGCCGCACGGCGGCAAGGCGATGCTGTCCGACACGGTCGGCTTCATTTCCAATCTGCCGACACAGCTCGTCGCCGCCTTCCGCGCCACGCTGGAGGAGGTGTTGGAGGCGGACGTCATCCTGCATGTCCGCGACATCTCGCATGAGGATGCCGAAGCGCAGCAGAGCGACGTCGACGCGGTGCTGCGCCAGCTCGGCATCAACCCTGATGATTCCGGCCGCATCATCGAAGTCTGGAACAAGATCGATCGTTACGATGCCGAACAGCGCGAAGAGCTTTTGAACATCGCCGCACGCAGGCCGGAGGACCATCCGGCGATGCTGGTCTCCGCCGTGTCGGGCGAAGGGGTGGAAGCACTGCTCGCCGCGATCGAGCAACGGCTCGCGGCCAAACGCACCACGCTGGATCTCTCCATCGACGCCGCCGACGGCGCCGGCATCTCCTGGCTGCATCGCAATTCCGAGGTGCTGTCCAAGAAGCTGCACGACGGCCGCTTCGACATGACCGTGCGGGTCGACGAGACCAAGCGGGATATCGTGGTGTCTAGGTTCGATGCGGTGCCGCATCTCTCAGCGTAGACGCTGTCGTCCCGGATCTGCGCGCGCTTGAGGCGCGCTTGTCCAGGACGACATTTTGGTTAACGGCGAACTTCTTTGCGTCCCTCCGACGCCGGCTTTTCGTCGACCTTCGCCTCGTTCCATAGCGCATCCATTTCCGCGAGCGAGGCCTGCTCCAGCGTGCGCCCCTGCGCCTCCAGCGCGCGTTCGATATAGGCGAAGCGCCGCTCGAATTTTGCATTCGTCGCCCGCAAGGCGCTTTCCGGATCGGCATCGACATGGCGGGCGAGGTTGACGAGGGCGAACATCAGGTCGCCCGTCTCCTCCGCTAATTCCTGCTTGTCGTTGCGGTCGAGCGCGGCCTCGATCTCGTCGGCTTCCTCGCGGATCTTTTGCAAGACCGCGCGCGGATCGTTCCAGTCGAAGCCGACGGTGGAGGCCGTGCGCTGAAGCTCCATGGCGCGCGTCAGTGCGGGCTGGCCGGCCTTCACGCCCGACAGCAGTGATTTGCGCGCCGGCGCGTCCTCCGGCGGCCGGCGCGCGGCGCGCTCGGCTTTCTCCTCGGCCTTGATGCGGTCCCAGACTTCCTTGACGTGAGAGGAGGCGAGATTTCCGTCCTTGTCGGCGAAGACATGAGGATGGCGGCGGATCATCTTGCGGGTGATGGCTTCGACGACGTCGCCAAACGCGAACGCGTTCTGCTCCTCAGCCATCTGGGCGTGGAACACGACCTGCAATAGGAGGTCGCCGAGCTCCTCGCGCAGATCGTCGAGGTCGCCCCGTGTGATGGCATCGACCACCTCATAGGCTTCCTCGATCGTGTAGGGCGCGATGGTCGCGAAATCCTGCTCGAGGTCCCAGGGGCAGCCGGTCACCGGCGTGCGCAGCGCCGCCATGATCTCGATCAGGCGGGAGATGTCGCGGGAAGGGGTCATTGCGGGGCAGTCTCCTGGCTCCAAACCTTATGCCAAAAGCGGGCGCCCGTTCCCAGCGGAGCGCGGCGGAACAGGCTGATTTCCACCGATTGGCGGGCGGTCTGCGCGGTGCTAAAGCGCGGACCATGAGTAACGCATTTTCATCACAGACCGCCTTGGTGCTGTTTTCCGGTGGCCAGGATTCCACCACCTGCCTCGCCTGGGCACTCAGCCGTTTCGCCCGCGTGGAGACTCTGGGGTTCGACTATGGCCAGCGCCATGCCATCGAGCTCGCCTGCCGCGACCGCCTGCTCGAGGGCATCAAGGGCCTGCGCGCGGATTGGGCCACAAGGCTCGGCGACAGCCACACGCTGTCGATCCCGACGCTGGCGGCCGTGTCCGAGACGGCGTTGACGCGGGACGTCGCGATCGCGATGGGCGCCGACGGGCTGCCCAACACCTTCGTACCCGGGCGCAATCTGGTGTTCTTGACCTTCGCCGCGGCGCTGGCCTACCGGCGCGGTATCAGCCACATCGTCGGCGGCATGTGCGAGACCGATTATTCCGGCTATCCCGATTGCCGCGACGAGACCATCCGCGCCATGCAGGCCGCGCTCTCGCTCGGCATGGCGAGAGCCTTCGAGCTGCATACGCCGCTGATGTGGATCGACAAGGCCGCGACATGGAAGCTGGCCCACGATCTCGGCGGCGACGGCCTCGTCGATCTCATCCGCGAGCAGTCCCACACCTGCTATCTCGGTGAACGCGGCGCGCAGCATGAGTGGGGCTACGGCTGCGGCGAGTGCCCGGCCTGCAGCCTGCGTGCGAAGGGGTGGCGGGAGTTTGCGGCGGGGCGCAAATAGCGGCTCCCGCACCACTGTCATTCCCCGCGAAGGCGGGCAATCCAGTACGCCGCGGCTTCTCCGTTCCCACAAGCGTCTCTGGAATACTGTCATCACCGCCTTCGCGGTTGATGACAGCTGTGTTTGGGGATGCACTGCCCGCGCCACGCACGAAGCACTACCCCTTAAAATCCTCCGGCCGCAGCTCGATCGGCTTGCCATGCGGCGTGCGATCGGCGGCGTGGTCCCAGGCGTTGCGGTAGCGGTGAAGCGTCTCCGTCGAGGCGACGCCCTTGCGTGCGACGAGGCCTTCCAGCGTGGCGAGCCAGTGCAGGTAATAGGTCTCGCCCGTATCGGGATCGCCAGCGGCCTGTGCGCGCTTGATCTCGTCGGCCAGTGCGGCGGCCCATTCCGGCCAGGTGAACACGCCGCGTTCGTGCAGGGTGAGCGCCATCGCAAACGCATGCGCCTCCCAGGGCGCGCGGAACACCGGGCCGTCGTCGTCACGGGGAATGCTCGGAATGGCCGCCGTCGCGGCGGCCGCAAGCGTACGGCTCATCACGCCGGATCCAGATAGGGCTCGAACGCGTCGATCGAGACCTTCGAGTTCGGATCGCCGTCCGCCCCCCAGAGATCGCGGCCCTCGAACACGACCGTGTAGAGCCATTGCGGATTTTCGCCGCGCTCCATCGCCGCCGTGTCAGGAAACACGTGGCAGCCATGGTTGAGCTCGACGACGCCGACATGGCCGCGCACATAGCGCGGCAGCCGTGTATGCGTCGCCGGATGAATGTTCTTGGCGCGCACGCGATCGCCGATCGCAAATTTCGCCGGGGCCGGGGCAGGGCGGGCGAACTTGCCGCGCACTATCACGCGCTCGACATTGGCGAGATCGAACTTGCCGTGCTTGAGCGGCTTTGCGGGCTGCATCGCGTGGCCGGCAGCGACCTCCTCCCTGGTGAGATAGCCCTTCTCGATTAGCATCTCCTCGAGCCCGAGAAACCACTTCTTGTAGTAGGAGCTCGACAGATAGACGTCCGGCGGCAGCGTCTCGCGATAGTACCGCGAGGTGTCGATGTTGAAGGCACCGGCCGCGCCCATCGCCCGCACCATCGCGAGGACACGCGATTCCCAATCGGCGTGGAACATCGGCTCGTTCGGCTCGGGCTCGACCTTACCGAACCCGTCCATGCCGCCCATGTCGTGCACGCCGTTCACGACGGCGCTCCCGGCGTCTTGGGAAAGCCGGTGCCGATCATGGAGTCGCGGGTGACGAGCTCGGCGAGCTGCTCTTCGCTCCAGCCTTCCGTGCCTTCGGGGCGCATCGGCAGCACCAGGAAGCGCGTCTCGGCAGTAGAATCCCAGACACGGATTTCGATCTTCTTCGGCAACGTGACGCCGAAATCGGCGAGCACGCCGCGCGGGTCCTTCACCGCACGGGAGCGGTAGGGCGCGGCCTTGTACCAGACCGGCGGCAATCCCAGCATTTCCCAGGGATAGCAGGAGCATAGCGTGCACACGACCATGTTGTGACGCTGCGGCGTGTTCT
The DNA here is from genome assembly GCF_023073835.1 of Bradyrhizobium sp. 153. NCBI lineage: Bacteria > Pseudomonadati > Pseudomonadota > Alphaproteobacteria > Hyphomicrobiales > Nitrobacteraceae > Bradyrhizobium > Bradyrhizobium sp. 153. The sequence goes on from NZ_JADPKH010000154.1 coordinate 97,730, forward strand.
CGACCACGACGAGATGGTCACCGACGCGGCTGACATGCCCGAGCGTGCCGATGGCTTTTGAGCCGTCCTCCAGCAGCGCCTGTTTGAACGCCGGATCGGTCCAGGCCTTGGCGACGACGCGTGCGCCATTATGCGGGCCGATCTTGGTCTCGTAGGCCTCGATGATGGCATCGAGCGCGGCCGGCTCCACGTAACCTTTTTCGGTCAGGATCGTCTCGAGAGCGCGCACGCGCAGCTCGGTTTCCGATAGTTCGGAATGATCGTGATCGTGGTGATGGTGGTCGTGATCATGGCTCATGGGACGAAAGATAGGCGCAAAGGTCCCCGCCTGTCGAGGATGCGTGCTGGCGCCACGGTAGGATGCAAAGTGAGGTCGATGCCAGGGCCGCAGGTCCGGATTCGCCGTGCTCGGATCAGACGACAGCCCGGCAGATGATTTTTCTTCGCCAAAGAGCGATCGGGAAAACTTTGACCAACTGCCGCCGATATCTGAGATTGCAAGAAGGGTCTGAAAGGGCGATGGTGCGTGCTGCGATGCAGCGCGCTTTCTGAGCCCTCATCGCAGTTCCATCTCCGTCGCGCGATGCGACCCGGTTTGCGGGCAAGCGACCATTGTGCATGAAGGCCGCCGCCATGAACGCCCACCAATCGCTTGCGATCGGACAGCCGATCCAGACGTCTGAAGCGATTTCACCCGCCATGACCGAGCCGGACGCGATGGTCCGGTTCGCAGGCATCTCAAAAACCTATCCGGCCTATCGCGGCAAGCCCGGGGTTAGGGCGCTGCAAGACATCGACTTCGCGATTCCGCGCGGCTCCATCACCGGCGTGATCGGCCGCTCCGGCGCCGGCAAATCGAGCCTGGTCCGGCTGATCAATGGGCTGGAGAAGCCGACCACGGGCCGCGTCATCGTCGATAACAGAGACATCTCGGCGCTTGCAGGGCGCGAGCTGCGGCTGGCGCAGCGCTCGATCGGCATGATCTTCCAGCACTTCAACCTGCTGTCGTCGCGCACCGCGGCCGATAATATCGCGCTGCCGCTCGAAATCGCCGGCTGGGGCAAGGCCGACACCAAGGCCCGTGTCGCCGAGCTGCTGGCGCTGGTTGGGATCGCCGACAAGCACGATCGCTATCCCGCGGAGCTCTCCGGCGGCCAGAAGCAGCGCGTCGGCATCGCGCGGGCGCTGGCGACGCGGCCGAGTGTGCTGCTGTCGGACGAGGCGACCTCCGCGCTCGATCCGCAGACCACGCGCGCGATCCTCGACCTGCTCGCGAGCATCAATCGCGAGCTGGGCGTGACGATCGTGCTGATCACGCACGAAATGTCGGTGGTGCGTCAGCTCGCCAAGGAAGTGGTGGTGCTCGACGCCGGCCATGTGGTCGAGAGCGGCCACGTCGCCGACATCTTCACCCATCCCAGGCACCCGATCACGCAATCCTTCCTGGCGGAGGTGATCGGCGACAGTCTGCCTGTGTCGCTGGCGAGCCGCATTGTTCCGGAGCCGGTCGCAGGCGGGCAGGCTGTGATCCGAGTCCAGGTCCGCGGCGCCGGCGCCGGCGATACACTGGTGGCGCGGCTTGCCCGTGAGCTCGACCTCGACGTTGCACTGCTCTCGGCGCGCATCGACGAGATCAGCGGTCAGCACGTCGGCTCACTCGTTCTCGGCATTCCCGTTGGCATTTTTGGCGGAGAGGACGCGGTGATGCGGACGCTCGCCTGGCTTTCTCGATATCAATTCCCGGCGGAGCGTCTCGGCCATGTCGCCTGAACTCATCAACCTGATCGTCCAGGCCACGGGCGAAACCCTGTTCATGGTCGGCACCGCGGCGCTGCTCGGCACCGTCTTCGGGCTGCCGCTCGGCGTCTTTCTCGCGACCAGCCGCAAGGGGGAGCTGTTTGCAGCGCCTGCCATCAACGGCGTGCTCGGCATCATCGTCAACGCGACGCGTTCCACGCCCTTCATCATCCTGGTCGTCGCCATCATCCCGTTCACGCGCCTCGTCGCCGGCACCTCGATCGGCTCGACCGCGGCGATCGTGCCGCTGACGATTGCCTCGACACCGTTCATCGCACGCCTCGTCGAAGCCGCCATCCGCGAGGTCGATGGTGGCCTGATCGAGACGGCGTCCTCGTTCGGCGCCTCGCCAATCCAGATCGTGCTCAAGGTGCTGATCCCCGAGGCGCTGCCGGGGCTGCTGCTGGCGCTGACACTCGCGGTGGTCAGCCTGCTCGGCTATTCCGCCATGGTCGGTGCCGTCGGGGGCGGGGGTTTAGGTGATCTCGGCATTCGCTACGGCTATCAGCGCTTCATGCCGGAGATGATGCTCGCCGTCGTCGTCGTGCTGATTGCGCTGGTACAGCTCGTTCAGAGCGCGGGCGACTATCTGGCGCGCCGCGTCAACCGGCGCCTGCGGCATCGCTGACGCCGTTTCGAGATATTCCCGACAGGCCGTTTCTTGTCTGCCTGGAAACATTCCAAATTCCGAATCGCGACTGAGCGCATTCGCCGCACTTGCTGCGCACACGTCTGGAGAGATTCTAACGCTGTTCCTATCGCACTCCGAAACAGCCTGAGTTAGGCCGGGGCATCAAAAACGATACCGGCAAAGCCGGCAGTGCGTGGGGCCTTGAGCGACGTGACCGACTTCCGACTTCCTTCGCGTTCCGATACGCGTCTTCGACAGATTCAGGTGCTTTTCCTCGGAGCGGTCAGCACATTCTCTTTCGCCGTGCCCTTCAGTTCCGTGCAGGCGCAGACTCAGATTCCCGCTGTCACCGTCGACGCGCCGGCGCAGCGCGGCCGTCCGGCCGCGGTTGCCTCGTCCCGGCGGTCGTCGGCAACACGCACCGCACGTGCCAATCGTCGCGCTCCGGCGCAACAGGCTGCGCCAACCCAGTCGGCATCGGCATCGAATGGCGGTACCGGCGAACGCGCCAATGGCCCGGTGCGCGGTTTCGTTGCCACGCGGAGCGGCACCGCCACCAAGACGGATACGCCGCTGATCGAAACCCCACAATCAGTGTCCGTCGTCACCACCGATCAGGTCAGGAATCAGGGTGCGGTCTCGATCGGCGAGGCGCTGCGCTACAGCGCGGGCATCAGCGGCGACGTCAATGGCGGATCGGACACGCGCTTCGGCGCCCTCCAGATCCGCGGCTTCGACACGACCATGTCAGGCCTCTACGTCGACGGCTTGCGGATTCCATCCAGCAACTATGTGCATTTCAACGGGCTCGATCCCTATGGGGCCGAGCGCATCGAGGTCCTCAAGGGGCCGTCCTCGGCGATGTATGGCGGCAGCGGCACGGGAGGCATCCTCAACTATGTGACCAAGCTGCCGACCGCGCGGCAGTTCGGCGAGGCCTCGATCTCGGGTGGCAGCTTCAATCGCTATCAGGGCCAGTTCGACATGGGCGGCGCTGCCAACAAGGAAGGCACCGTGCTGTGGCGCCTCACCGGCGTGGTGCGCGACGGCGAGACCCAAGTCGACTACACCAAGGACAACCGCGTCTTCATCGCGCCCGCCGTCACCTTCAAGCCGAACGAGGACACGACGATCACGCTCCTCGCCAACTATCAGAGGGATCGGGCAGGGTGGGGCCTTCAGTTCCTGCCGGCTTCGGGCACGGTGTGGCCGAACAACGGCCGCACCATCCCGGTCTCGTTCTTCGCGGGAGTGCCGAGCTTCAACGCGTTCAACACCGAGATTGCGACCGCCGGCTACCAGCTCTCGCACAATTTCACCGACAACATCACGTTCCGCCAGAACCTGCGCTACGCCTATCAGCACAACGAGGAAAAGACCTTCTACGGCACGGGATACACCGACGAGGCGGCGGGGCAGCTGGGGCGTTTCGGCAGCTACAGCAACTCCTACATCAATTCCTTCGCGGTGGACAACCAGCTCGAGGGCAAGTTCACCACCGGCATCCTCAGCCATACCACGCTGGTCGGGATCGACTATCGCAACACCGCATTTCGCGACACAGCCTTTGCCGTCACGACGTCGTCGCCGGAGGTCAACGTCTTCAACCCGGTCTACAGCTACGATTGGACCCTCGGCGGCATGTACGACAACACCGGCGTCAAGCAGTCGCAGGTCGGCCTCTACGCGCAGGATCAGATCAAGCTCGGTCGGCTGTCGTTTCAGCTCGGCGGCCGCCAGGATTTCGTGACGACGCAGCTCGACAGCGGTATCAGCAACACGTCGGTCTCGAAGGATGCTTCGGCCTTCACCGGCCGCGCCGCCGTCATGTACAATTTCGACAACGGCATCGCCCCTTATTTCAGCTATTCCGAGTCGTTTCTGCCGGTGCTCGCGACAGGACCGGCCGGGCAGATGCTCAATCCCGAGACGGGCGTCCAGTACGAAGTGGGAGTCAAGTACCAGCCGATCGGATGGAATGCGCTGTTCACCTTCGCCGCTTTCGACCTGACGCGCGACAACGTCGTCACCTACGCGCCTGGGATCGTCTTTGCCGAACAGACAGGTCAGGTGAAATCGCGCGGCATCGAACTCGAAGGCACGATGTCGCTCGCGGACGGCTGGAACCTGCGCGCGGCCTATGCCTATGTCGACGCCATGGTCACGCAGGATCCGGTGAATGTCGGCAAGGCCCCCGTCACCGTGCCGCTCAACCGCGCCTCGCTGTGGAGCGATTACACGCTTCAAAACGGGCCGCTCGCAGGCCTGCAGTTCGGCGGCGGCATCCGCTATGTCGGCGCGACCTGGGGTGACGATGCCAACACGTTCAAGGTGGGATCCTCGACCGTGCTCGACGCGCTGCTCGCCTACACCCGTGACAATTGGCGGCTGTCGCTCAACGTGACCAACCTTGCCGACACGCGCTATGTCGCTGCGTGTTACAGCCTGTCGGGCTGCATGTATGCCGAGGGGCGCAAAGCGATCGGCAAGTTGACCTACCGCTGGTGAGTTCGCACCGAGGTCCGGGAATGGGGAGCCGGACCTGATGGATGAGAGTGGGAGACGATGAGAGCGATATTCGGCAGGTTGCATCGCTGGGCGGGACTGCTCACCGCCGGCTTCCTGTTCTTCTCCGGCATCACCGGGGCGATCATCTCCTGGGATCACGAGATCGACGATGTCCTGAACAGTCACTTGTTCGACGTCAGCAGCAAGGGTCCGGCGATTCCCTCGATCGAGCTCGCCAAGATGATCGAGCAGCGCGATCCCCGCGCGCGCGTCGTCTATCTCTTCATGACGCCGGAGGAGGGCCACTCGCTGTGGTTCTTCGTCATGCCGCGGATCGATCCCGCAACCGGCAAGCGTTACCCGCTCGACTACAATCAGGTCTTCCTCGATCCCAACACCGGCGCGGAGCTCGGCCGGCGCTATTGGGGCGCGGTATGGCCGGTGACGCGGGAGAATTTCGTCTCCTTCCTTTACAAGCTGCACTACACCATGCACATCCCGGAATTCTGGGGCAGCGACCGCTGGGGCATGCGCGTGCTCGGCGTGATCGCCATCATCTGGACCATCGATTGCTTCGTCGGCTTCTATCTGACGCTGCCCTCGCGCAGGCGCGCCAAGGCGGCGCGGGCGCCGGAAGTCACGCGCCAGCTCGAGCGCGGTTTCTGGGCGCGCTGGGCGCCGGCCTGGACCATCAAGACTTCGGGCAGCGCCTACCGGATCAATTTCGACATCCACCGTGCCTTCAGCCTGTGGACCTGGGGCGTGCTGTTCGTCATCGCCTTCACGGCATTCTCGCTGAACCTCTATTTCGAGGTGTTCTCGCCGCTGATGAAGATGGTCTCGAACTACACGCCGACGCCCTATGAGCAGCGGCCTTATCGCGATCTCGACGATCCCATCGAGCCCAAGGTCACCTTTGCCGAGATTGCGGCGCGCGGGGCGGCCGACGGCAAGGGGCGAGGGTGGACCACCCCGGTCGGCGCGATCAGCTACGGCCCGGCCCATGGCGTCTATGCCGCCGCTTTTTTCCATCCTGGCGATGATCACGGCGCCGGCGGCGTCGGCCCGGCCCAGCTCTATTACGACAGCGAGGATGGCCGCCCCATTGGCGAGCGGCTGCCCTGGGTCGGCACCGCCGCCGACATCTTCGTGCAGGCGCAATTCCCGCTGCATTCGGGCCGCATCGTCGGGCTGTTCGGCCGCATCCTGATCTCGATCATGGGCCTCGTCGTGGCGGCACTCTCGGTCACCGGCGTCGTGATCTGGTGGCGCAAGCGCCGTGCCCGCGTCCGCTCGCGCCAGACCGCGGCGATGCGCCTCGGCGGGCAGCAGCTCACGCCAGCAGAGTAGGGCGTGGCATCGCCCGGCTATGCGGCCGCGCCGAGCGGCATTATCTCGACCTGCGCGAAATGCATCGCCAAGGAAGCGCCGAGCCAGAGCTGGTTCGCGGCGGGCGTCAAGAAGGGCGCAGAGCCAGCTCGATCAACTGCCGCTACGCTAAGGCGCTGCCGCCAAGATTCCACCCGCGGCCACCTTCGCCGAAAATTTCGTAGCCCGTCGACGTCACCGCAACTGTATCCTCGAGCTTGATGAAGCCGCGCCTCGGATGCTTCATTGTGGTCTCGATCGAGACCACCATGCCGGCTTCGAGCGGTTGACGGGCGTCGGTGTCGTCGTAGGGAATCGGACCTCTGGCGGTCAGGCGAGGGGCTTCGTGGCTGACGAGCCCCATGCCGTGGGCGAGGAAATCGGTGCAGTCGCGCTGGGTGATCTGGGCGAGCTGGCGTTCGGCCGCGACGTAGATGTCGCCGCCCAAGGCGCCCGGCCGGACGGCCGCGAAGGCGGCGCGCTGGACCGCCTCGATTTCGGCCAGACAATCCTTCAGCTCCGCATCCGGCGCGCCCAACACGGCCATGCGGGCGACGTCGCCGATATAGCCGTGATAATTGCCGCCGGAGTCCAGCGACAGCACCTCGCCTTGTTCCCAGTGCTGCGCCGACGGCGCCCGGTTGTGGCTGCTGCCGCAGGCCAGCAGGCAATACTCGAAGGTCAGGCCGCGGTTGGCTTCGGCGAGGCGCAACGCCTCCGACAATTGCCGCTTGGTCGTGCCCCGACCGTGCCCGGCGATCACCGCCAGCATGGATGCGACGACGAGCTCGGACGCCGTCTTCAGCTTCGCCAATTCCTCCGCCGACTTGACTGCCCGCAGCCGCTCCAGCACCAGCACCGCATCCTTGAGCTCGGCACCGGGCAGGGTGTCGGCCAGCGCCTTCCCGGCGTCCATCGGCATGAACGGCATCTCGATACCGATCCGGTTCAATGGCACGCCGGCCTGCCGAATCAGGCCCGCAGCCTGCGCAATGGCGTCCACCGAACCATTGGATTCGGTCCGGACCTGCGGCACCCAGGGCGGCGCGACCGCGCGCTGATGGGTCTCCAGCCGGTGGCCGACATAGACCGCTTTCTCAGGTGCGCCCTTGGGATAGACCAGGACCGGCAAATAGCGGCTGACGCCGAGCGCGTCCATGTAGCCGAAGAAGATCGCGCGCTCGGCGCCCAGCAGATACTGCACATTGTGCTTGGAGGTCGCGATCAGGACGTCGAGGCCGGCGGCCTCCATGAGACGGTCGAGCTTGGCGGCATCGAACGGAATGGCGCCCGAGGTGGCGGCGCCGGCAACGGCAACGGTCTCCTGCATGACGAACCTCCCATGGTCGCGGCGGTTTGATCTGCCTGCGAATTCCTGATCATGACCATCCGACTTAATAGCCGGGTGGTCAGTTGGCTCCTGATGTTAGGGCCGGAAGTAGGGTCCGAATAGCTCGGAGGTCAGGCGCCCCAACCCGCGCACGCCCATATCCACGATTCGCATAAGGTATATTATGGAATATCTTTATGTACAATTAGATCAGTCATTTAGATGAAATTCCTGCCACTACACCTTCGCTCCGGGGCCATTTTCGGGTTTGCGCCGGCCGCCGCACCGGCTCTTTGGCGGCTACTGTGCATGGGGTTGTTTTCGCATTTTTTGTGCGGCCATCTCTCCGAAAGCCGATATTGCCGCGACGTTGTCCGACTGCAATAAGCGAGCCTTCACGAGATCGCAGATGACCTTCTGACCCGGCGTCCGTATAGGTTTGCATCTCACAACAACAACAAACTCCGAGGAAGCAGACCCATGAGCTTTTCCCGACGCACGCTTCTCAAGGCCTCCGCCGCGACCGCGGTCCTGGGCGGCCTCAGTGCGCCCCATGTGGCCCGCGCCCAGAGCGCCGAGTTCACCTACAAATACGCCAACAACCTGCCGGACAGCCATCCGCTGAACGTGCGCGCCAAGGAGATGGCCGCGGCGATCAAGGCCGAGACCAACGGCAAGTTCGACCTCCAGATCTTTCCAAACAACCAGCTCGGGTCCGACACCGACATGCTGAGCCAGATCCGCTCCGGCGGCGTCGAGTTCTTCACGCTGTCAGGGCTGATCCTCTCGACCCTGGTGCCGGCGGCGTCCATCAACGGCATCGGCTTCGCGTTCCCGGACTACGACACGGTCTGGAAGGCCATGGACGGCGATCTCGGCGCCCTCGTCCGCGGCGAGATCAAGAAGGCCGGGCTCGAGGTCATGGACAAGATCTGGGACAACGGCTTCCGCCAGACCACATCGTCGACCAAGCCGATCACCGGTCCGGACGATCTCAAGGGATTCAAGATCCGCGTGCCGGTGTCGCCGCTATGGACTTCGATGTTCAAGGCATTCGATGCAGCGCCCGCCTCGATCAATTTCGCCGAGGTCTATTCGGCGCTCCAGACCAAGATCGTCGAGGGCCAGGAGAACCCGCTGGCGATCATCTCGACCGCAAAGCTGTACGAGGTGCAGAAGTACTGCTCGCTGACCAACCACATGTGGGACGGCTTCTGGTTCCTGGCCAACCGCCGTGCCTGGGAAAAGCTGCCGCAGGACGTACGCACCGTCGTCGCCAAGAACATCAACGCCGCTGCCGTCAAGGAGCGTGAGGATACCGCCAAGCTCAACGCCAATCTCCAGCAGGAGCTGGCGGGCAAGGGCCTGACCTTCAACCAGCCGGCCGTGGCCCCGTTCCGCGACAAGCTGCGGTCCGCCGGCTTCTATGCCGAATGGAAGGGCAAATACGGCGATCAAGCCTGGGACCTCCTGGAAAAGGCGGTGGGCAAGCTGTCGTAACGCGTTAGGCCTCGTCATGCCTCATGTCGAAGTCGAGGTGACCGAAGTGGCGGGCGAGGCGACTGTTCAGTCCCCTCGCCGACCTTCGTTGCTGGCTTCGCTGGAGCGCGCACTTGGCCTTCTTGTGGAGATCCCGGCGGCGATCCTGGTCGTCGCCGAGATCGCGATCCTGTTTGCCGGCGTGGTTGCGCGCTACGGACTGCATCGGCCGCTGATCTGGTCAGACGAGCTCGCCTCGATCCTGTTCCTGTGGCTCGCCATGCTGGGCGCGGCAGTCGCATTCCGCCGCTCCGAGCACATGCGCATGACCGCGGTCGTCGCCAGTGCCCGGCCCGCGTTGCGGGCCTATCTCGATCTGATCGCGACATCGGCCGCGCTGGCGTTCCTGGTGCTGATCGTCTGGCCGTCCTGCGACTATGCTTATGAAGAGAGCTACATCACCACACCGGCGCTCCAGATCTCGAATATGTGGCGTGCTGCGGCGCTGCCGGCCGGCATCGGCTTGATGGCGGCGTTCGCCTTGCTGCGGCTGCTGCGCGCCGCCGATTACCGGATGGTTGCAGCCGCCGTATTGTCGGTTGCGGTCCTGATCGGCGCATTCTGGCTGGCGGAGCCATCGCTGCGCCCCCTCGGCAATCTCAACCTGGTCATCTTCTTCGTCGGCGTTGCCGGCTTCTGCGTCTTTGCCGGCGTTCCCATTGCGTTCGGCTTCGGGCTCGCGATCTTCGGCTATCTGGCGCTGACCACGCGCACGCCGGTGATGGTGCTGGTCGGCCGGATGGATGAGGGCATGAGCCACCTCATCCTGCTCTCGGTGCCGCTGTTCGTGTTCCTGGGGCTGCTGATCGAGATGACCGGCATGGCGCGGGCCATGGTGGCGTTCCTGGCGAGCCTGCTCGGGCATGTCCGCGGCGGCCTGCATTATGTGCTGGTCGGCGCGATGTACCTGGTCTCCGGCATCTCCGGCGCCAAGGCCGCCGATATGGCGGCGGTCGCGCCGGTGCTGTTCCCGGAGATGAAGCAGCGCGGCGCCAGGCCCGGCGACCTCGTCGCGCTCCTTGCGGCGACGGGGGCCCAGACCGAGACCATTCCGCCCAGCCTCGTGCTGATCACCATCGGCTCGGTCACGGGCGTGTCGATCGCCGCCCTCTTCACCGGCGGTCTATTGCCCGGCGTGGTGCTGGCGATCACGCTCTGCATGCTGGTGTGGTGGCGCTACCGCCACGAGGACATGAGCCACGTCCGCCGCGCCAAGGCATCCGAGGTCGGCAGGACTTTCATCATCGCCCTGCCCGCACTCGCGCTGCCCTTCGTGATCCGCTACGCCGTGGTCGAGGGCATCGCGACCGCCACCGAGGTCTCCACCATCGGCATCGTCTACGGCGCCCTTGTCGGCGTTCTGGTGTACCGCCGCTTCGACTGGCGGCGGTTGTTTCCCATGCTGGTCGAGACCGCAGCGCTGTCGGGCGCAATCCTGCTGATCATCGGCACCGCAACCGGCATGGCGTGGGGCCTGACCCAATCCGGCTTCTCGCGCTCGCTGGCGGCGGCCATGACGGGATTGCCCGGCGGGGCGGCGACCTTCATCGCCGTCTCGATTCTGGCCTTCACCATTCTCGGCAGCGTGCTGGAGGGCATTCCGGCAATCGTGCTGTTCGGGCCGCTGCTGTTCCCGATCGCCCGCGCCGTCGGCGTGCACGAGGTGCACTATGCGATGGTGATCATTCTCGCCATGGGTATCGGGCTATTCGCCCCACCCTTCGGCGTCGGCTATTATGCCGCCTGCGCCATTGGACGCGTCGACCCGGCCGAAGGCATCAGGCCGATCTGGGGCTATCTGCTGGCGCTGCTCGTGGGATTGATCATCGTCGCGATCTTCCCCTGGATCTCGATCGGATTCCTTTAAGGCGCTTTCAGGAGGTGTCGATGAGTGAGCGGCAGAACCAGTACAATATCGGCCTCGACAAGACCCCCGCCAATTATGTGCCCCTCAGCCCGTTGAGCTTCCTCGCGCGAAGCGCCGCCGTCTATCCCGATCACGTCAGCAGCGTCTATGAGGGCCGCAGCTTCACCTGGGCGCAGACGCACGAGCGCTGCCGACGCTTTGCCTCTTACCTGACAGGCAAGGGCATCGGCGTCGGTGACACCGTTGCTGCGATGCTGCCGAACGTTCCGGCGATGAACGAGGCGCACTTTGCCGTCCCCATGACGGGCGCCGTGCTCAACGCGCTCAACATCCGCCTCGATGCGCCTTCCATCGCGTTTCAGCTTGACCATGGCGGGGCCAAGATCATCCTGGTTGACCCGGAATTCTCCGGTGTCATCAGTGACGCACTCGCACACATGACCGGGCCAAGGCCATTCGTGATCGACGTCGACGATGCCGCCTTCAAGGGCGGCAAGCGCATCGGCGAGATCGAGTACGAGGACGCCGTCGCGCAAGGCGACCCGAACTTCGAGGCCGTCCTGCCGACCGACGAATGGGATGCGATCGCGCTGAGCTACACCTCGGGCACCACGGGAAATCCCAAGGGCGTGGTCACCCATCATCGCGGCGCGTATCTGAATGCCGTCAGCAACATCCTCGCCGGCAATCTCGGTCAGCACCCGGTGTATCTCTGGACGCTGCCGATGTTCCATTGCAACGGTTGGTGCTTCCCCTGGACCATCGCAGCCTCAGCCGGCATCAATGTCTGCCTGCGCAAGGTCGAGCCGACCAAAATCTTCGAGCTGATCAGGCAGCACGGCGTCACCCACATGTGCGGCGCGCCGATCGTCTACAACACGCTGATCAATGCGCCCGACGCGCCAAAGGGCGAGGTCGCGCGCCGCGTCGTCGGCCTGATCGCAGGTGCGGCGCCGCCCGTCGCCGTGCTCGAAGGCGCCGAAAGCATCGGCATCAAGCTGACGCATGTCTACGGGCTGACCGAGGTCTACGGCCCCGCCTCCGTCTGCGCCGAGCAGCCCGGCTGGGACGAGCTTCCGCCCGCCGAACGCGCGCGCATGAAGCGCCGGCAAGGCGTGCCCTACCCGCTTCAGGAAGCCGTCACCGTCATCAATCCGCAGACGATGCAAGAGGTGCCGCGCGACGGCGAGACCATCGGCGAGGTCATGTTCCGCGGCAACATCGTGATGAAGGGCTACCTCAAGAACGAGAAGGCGACCAAGGAAGCCTTCGAGGGCGGCTGGTTTCACACCGGCGACCTCGGCGTGCTCGACGAGCACGGCTACGTCATCATCAAGGACCGGTCCAAGGATATTATCATCTCCGGCGGCGAGAACATCTCATCCGTCGAGGTCGAGGACATCCTCTACAAGCACCCGGCCGTGCTGTTCGCCGCCGTGGTCGCCAAGCCCGATCCGAAATGGGGCGAGGTGCCCTGCGCCTTCGTCGAGCTGAAGGACGGCGCCAGCGCGAGCGAGGCTGACATCATCGCCTTCTGCCGCAGCCACATGTCTGGGTTCAAGACGCCGAAAGCTGTCGTATTCGGGCCGATTCCAAAGACTTCGACCGGCAAGATCCAGAAATTCCTGCTGCGCAACGAGGTCGGCTCGGCCAAGGCGATCTCGGCCTGAGGTCACCTCGCGCAGCCTGCGAGTAAATCCTGCTCCCACGCCTGTTTGGTGGGGCAGGATTTTGCTTTGTCCTCACATCTTCTTGTAGGCGTCGATCAGCGCCTGGCCATCGGGTCCGGCCTTCTTGAGCCAGTCGGCGGTGAGCTGCTCGCCGATCTTCTGGAAGCCGGCCTTGAGGGCGGGGCTCGGCGGCTCCACCGTCATGCCTTTGGCCTTGAGCTGTTCGATGTACCAGGTGCTCTTGTCTTGCCAGGCCTTCCAGCCGCGGGTTTCCGCCGTCGCAGCCGCCTTGAGGATCGCCTCCTGCGTCGGCTTGTCGAGCGCCTCGAACGCGGCCTTGTTCACGAAGGTGTAGTCCTTCGGAATCCAGGCCTGCACGTCGTAGAAGTATTTGAGCGACTCCCAGGCCTTCGCATCGTAACCCGTGCCGCCCGACGACATGAAGGAGTTCACCACGCCGGTCGCAAGTGCCTGCGGCAGTTCGGCAGCCTGGATCGTGACCGATTGTGCGCCGACCAACTCGCCGATGCGCGCGGTGCCGACATTATAGGCGCGCCACTTCAGGCCCTTCATGTCTTCGATCGTCGCGAGCGGCTTGTTGACGTAGACGCCCTGCGGCGCCCACGGCACGGCGAACAGCAGCTTGAGGCCCTGCGCATCGAGCTTCTTGGCGATCGCGGACTTGGAGGCCTGATACAGCTTCATCGCGTCGGGGAAGCTGGTCGCGAGGAACGGCACGACGTCGACACCGAAGAGCGGGTCCTCGTTCTCGTGGATCGACAGCAGCACCTCACCCATCTGCGCCTGCCCGGTCACCACCGCGCGCTTGATGTCGGGCGCCTTGAACAGCGAGGCCCCCGGATGAACGGTGATCTGGAGCTTGCCGGACGTGGCGGCCTCGACGTCCTTGGCGAAGGCGATCAGATTTTCGGAGTGCGGATTGTCGGCAGGATAGGCGGCCGGCAAATTCCATTTGGTCTGGGCCAAAGCAGGTGCCGCGGCCATCACGACGCCGGCGATCAGGCACGCGCGGACTAAACGAGACATCATCGGGCTTCTCCTTAAGGTCAATCTGAAAGACGGGTATGCTCAGTCTGGGAAAGCAAGCTTCGGCAAGAACATCACGATCTGCGGATACTCCGTGATGATGAACACGGCGGCCAGCAGCAGGACGAAGAATGGGAAGGCCGCCCGTGCAACGGTGAACGTATCGCGGCCACTCATGTTCTGGAGCACGAACAGATTGAAGCCCACCGGTGGCGTGATTTGCGCCATCTCGACGTGGATGATGAGATAGACGCCGAACCAGACCAGATCGAGGCCCGCCTGCCTGACCATGGGCAGTACGATGACGGCGGTCAGGACGATCATCGAAATGCCGTCGATCAGGCATCCCAGGATGATGTACATGATGCTGAGATAGAGGGCGAGCATGCCGGGTGTGAGCTGCTGCCCCTGGACCCAGGTGGCGAGCGCCGCCGGAATACCCGTATAGGCCATCGCAGCCGTCGTATAGGCCGCGCCTGCCAGGATTAGCATGATCATGCAGGTCAGGCGCGTCGCGCTCATGATGCTCTCGAGGAAGTTCTTGCGCGTGAGCGTGCCGCTCCACCACGCCAGCAGCAGCGCGCCTGAGACACCCCACGCAGCGCATTCCGTCGCCGTCGCGAAGCCGAGCACGAGCGACAGGAAGACCGTCAGGATCAGCAGCAGGCAGGGCGCCAGCTTGGCCGACTCGCGGAGCTTCTGCCGGAACGGCATCGGCGGATCGCGCGGCGGAATTTTCTTTGGGTTGAGCAGCGACCAGATGATGATGTAGCCGGAATAGAGCACAATCACGAGCACGCCCGGCAGGAAGCCGCCGAGGAACACCTGGAGCACGGAGACATTCGCCGTGACGGCATAGACCACCATCGGGATTGAGGGCGGAATCAAGAGCCCGAGCGTGCCGGAGCCCGCGAGCGATCCGAGGCTCAGGCCCTTGTCGTAGCCACGCTTGTCGAGTTCCGGCAGTGCGATCTTGCCGATGGTCGCACAGGTCGCGGCCGACGAGCCCGACACCGCCGCGAAGATGCCGCAGCCGATCACATTCACATGCGTCAGCCGTCCCGGCAGCCACTGCACCCAGGGTGACAGGCCGCGGAACATCTCTTCCGATAATTTTGTCCGGAAAAGTATCTCTCCCATCCAGACGAACAGCGGCAGTGCAGCCAGCGTCCAGGACGCGCTCGCGCTCCAGGTCGTGGTGGCGAGCACCGTACCGAGCGGCAAACTCGTCGTTAGCGCCATCGCCACGAAGCCGACGAGCCCGAGCGAGACCGCGATCCAGACGCCGCTGCCGAGCAGCAGGATCATGACGCCGAGCAGGATGAACGACAGCTCGATCATGCCGAGATTGGCCATGCTCAACCTCCGCCGCCCTGCGAGATGCGCTCGATGAATTCGTCGGGCGTCTCGTCCGGCGAGCCCTTCTCGTAGCTCGGCCGGTTGCCGCCGACGACATTGACCATTTCATCGATCAGCGCGATCGACAGGATCGCAAGGCCGCCAGCAAAGCCGAGCTGCGGAATCCAGAGCGGAAGCGCGACGACGCCCTGCGCCACGTCGTTAAAGCGCCAGGAATCGTAGGTCATCCGCACGGCATGCCAGGTGAAATAGAGGATGAACGCCGCGGCAATGCCGAGCGCAACGATCTCAGCCACCTGCTTGGTCCGCCCGTGCAGACGCTCCAGCAGCAGGCCGACACGGATCATCTCTCCGCGCTTGAAGGTGTGCGCGAGTCCTAGGAAAGCCATCGCGGCCATGCACCAGGACGCGAAATCGTCGCCGGCGGGAATGTTGATCGCAAACTGACGCCCGACCGACATGACCATCATGATTGCAAAGATCGCAACCAGGAAGACGCCCGCGGCGTAGCCCGCGCCGAGATAAAGGAGGTCCAGAGCGCGTCGCACCAGTCCTCGAGCCGCTACATCGTCCGCTGCCAACGCAATCCCCATCTTCACATGAGGCGATTCAACCGACCCCGGCGATTGCACGTCAAGTGCTGGTCCTGCTTGAATATCGCCCTGTCCGACGCCTGTCTTTCAGACGTTAGATCAACATGATGAGGCGGCCACAAGCAAGGTGTATGCCGGCTGCCAGGAGAATTTCCACCGCGGGTTTAGTGCGTCTCCAGTCGCAGCCCGTCATAGGCCGGCACCACGCCCGCGGGCAGCGACTGCCTGATGACCTCGTAATCGACGTCGGCGGTCATGTTGGTGATGACCGCGCGCTTCGGCTTGAAACGTTCGATCCACGACAGCGCATCGTTGATGCTGAAATGGCTGACATGACTGGTGTAGCGCAGGCCGTCGACGATCCAGAGGTCCAGATTTTCCAATGCGCCCCAGCTCTCGCGCGGGATGTCGTTGAGGTCGGGTGTGTAGGCGGCATCCCCGATGCGGTAGCCGAGCGCGGGAATATTGCCGTGCTGCACCAGGAAGGCGGTCATCGTCACCGCGCCGCCCTTCCCCAAAATCGTCTGACTTTCGCCCGCCTCGATCGAATGCCGCGTCAGGATCGGCGGATAGTCGCTGCCCTCCGGCGAGATGAAGCAGTAGGAGAACCGCGACAGGATGTCCTTCGCGGTCGACTGGTTGAAGTAGGTCGGGATGCGCCGTCGCATGTGCATGACGACCGAACGCAGATCGTCCATGCCATGGGTCTGGTCGGCATGCTCGTGGGTCAAGAACACGGCATCGATGTGGTCGACGTTGGTGGAAAGCAATTGCTCGCGCAGGTCCGGCGAGGTGTCGATCAAGATGCGTGTGGTGCCGTGCTCGGACTTTCGTTCGACCAGCAGCGAGCAGCGGCGACGGCGGTTCTTGGGATTGTTGGGATCGCAGGCGCCCCAGCCGAGCGCCGGGCGCGGCACGCCGGCGGAGGAGCCGCAGCCCAGGATCGTCAGCGTCAGTGTCATGCGGCTCCCAGTCTCAAGCTTTCACCTTCGAGAACAGACGGAAGAAGTTTTCGGTGGTCTGGCGCGAGATTTCCTCGGTCGACACGCCGCGTGTCTCGGCGAGCACCTTTGCGACTTCGACCACATAGGCCGGTTCGTTGCGTTTGCCCCGGAATTTTCCGGGCGCAAGATAAGGCGAGTCCGTCTCGACCAGAATACGATCGCGCGGCAGTTCGGCCGCAAGCGCGCGCAGGGATTCCGACTTCTTGAAGGTCAGGATACCCGTGAAGCCGATATACAGCCCGAGCGAGACCGCCTTCAGCGCCAGCTCGCGCCCGCCGGTGTAACAATGCAGCACCGCGCGAAACGATCCGCGTGCGGCCTCATCCTCCAGGATGCTGGCACAGTCCTCGTCCGCCTCGCGGGTGTGGATCACCAGCGGCAGGCCGGTGGCGCGGGCGGCGGCAATGTGGGCGCGAAAGCCCCTCGCCTGCGCCTCCGGTGAGCCGTTGTCATAGAAATAATCGAGCCCGGCTTCACCGAGCGCGACGACCTTGGGATGCTGCGTCAGCGCGATCAGCTCGTCCGGCGCGATGCCGTCCTCCTCATCCGCATTGTGCGGGTGAGTGCCGACCGAGCAATAGACATCGTCGTAGCGCTCGGCAATGGCGACGAGATCGTTCAGCTTCCGCACCCGCGTCGAGATCGTGACCATGCGTTTGACGCCGGCTGCACGCGCACGCGACACGATCCCGTCGAGATCTTCCGCAAAGTCCGGAAAATCCAGGTGGCAATGACTGTCGACCAGCATCGCGCGACCGCCTCAGGCCGCCGGCTCGACGTAGCGCGGGAACGCCGGTTTCGGCGCCGGCAGCGTCGAGCCCGGCGCGATGCGCGAGGTGCCACCCAGGGTGGCGAAGCTGCGCTCGGCTTCCGGGATGCCGAGGCTGTCGAGCAGCAATCCCGAGGCGGTCGGCATCGCCGGCTGCGTCAGAATCGCGATCTGGCGCACGACTTCCGCGGTGACGTAAAGCACGGTCTTCTGCCTGGCGGGATCGGTCTTGGCGAGCGCCCACGGCGCCTCGCCCGCGAAATAGCGGTTGGCCTCCGCCACCACGGCCCACACGGCGTTGAGCCATTGGTGGATCTGCTGCGTGGCCATGGCTTCACGCGACGTGGCGATCATGCCGTCGGCCATCGCCAAGATTGCGTTGTCGTTGTCGCTGAACTCGCCGGGCTCCGGCAGCACGCCGCCGAGCTGCCTGGCGATCATCGACAGCGAGCGCTGCGCAAGGTTGCCGAGATCGTTGGCGAGATCGGCGTTAATGCGCGCGACGATGGCCTCGTGATTGTAGTTGCCGTCCTGGCCGAACGGCACCTCGCGCAGGAAGAAATAGCGCATCTGGTCGACGCCATACTGGTCGGCGAGGTTGAAGGGATCGACGACGTTGCCAACCGACTTCGACATCTTCTCGCCCCTGTTGAACAGGAAGCCGTGGGCATAGATCCGCTTCGGCAGCGGAATGCCCGCCGACATCAGGAACGCCGGCCAATACACCGCATGGAAACGGATGATGTCCTTGCCGATGATGTGCACGTCGGCGGGCCAGTAGCGCCAGTTCTCGTCGCTCTCGTCGGGGAAGCCGACGCCGGTGATGTAATTGGTCAGCGCATCGACCCAGACATACATCACGTGCTCTTCATCGCCGGGCACCTTGACGCCCCAGTCGAAGGTCGTGCGCGAGATCGAGAGATCGCGCAGGCCACCTCTGACGAAGCTTACCACCTCGTTCTTGCGGGAGTCGGGCCCGATGAAATCGGGATGATCCGCATAAAGCTTGAGCAGCTTGTCCTGGTACGCCGATAGGCGAAAGAAATAGCTCTTCTCCTCGACCCATTCGACCGGCGTGCCCTGCGGTCCGAGCCGCAACCCGTCATCGTTCAGGCGCGTCTCGTCCTCGGCGTAATACGCCTCGTCACGGACCGAGTACCACCCCGAATAGGTATCGGCATAGATGTCGCCGTTCGCTTCCATGCGCCGCCAAATCTCCTGGCTGGAGCGATGATGCTGCTCCTCGGTGGTGCGGATGAAGCGGTCGAACGACACGTTCAGGCGCTCATCCATCTCCTTGAAGCGGCCGGCATTGCGGGTCGCGAGCGCGGACACGGACATGTTTTCACCGGCCGCCGTCTGCACCATTTTTTGACCGTGCTCGTCGGTGCCGGTCAGGAAGAACACGTCCTTGCCATCGAGCCGCGCAAAGCGCGCCAGCACGTCGGTCGCGATCGCCTCATAGGCGTGGCCTATATGCGGGCTTCCGTTGGGATAGGCAATGGCGGTCGTGATGTAGAAGACGTTATCGCGCGCGGGGGTGGCAACGGGCGCGGCCGTTTGCGGCGCTGCGACGGGCTTTGGCGCACGCGGCGCCTTCAGCTTGGCGGCTCTTTGAGGAGCGGCGACAGGAGCTGGCGCGGCGATCACGGCAGGCGCAGTCACCCTCGCCTTCTTGACCACGTTCTTCGCCGGAGCCTTGGCCGGCGTTTGGGCGGCGGTTTTCTTTGAGGCCTTTTTGGCGACGACCTGCTTCTTCGCCGCCCGGCCGGCCTTCTTTGCCGTCTTCCCTGCGCTCTTCTTCACGCCTTTTTTGGCGACAACCTTCTTGGTCTTCTTGACCGTCTTGGCACCTTTGCGCGCACGCGCCTTCACAGCCTTCTTCGTGGCTTTCTTGACCGCTTTCTTCGCAGCCTTCTTCTTGCCCTTGGCGGTTTTTTTAGCTCGCGTTGCCACCACGAATTCCTTTACCGGCTTCTCGAAAATTGGAAACGAACCTGCGCCTAGCGCGTTGCGTCCGCCAGCCAGCCGAACACCGAGAAAACCAAGGGCTTGCGCTCCAGATTGTAGGTTTCGGTGTCGCGCGCGGCGCGGACGATCTTTTCCCATACCTCAGCTAGACGCGCAAGGCGCGGCAGATTCTGGTTCGTATTGGCTTCGTCCGCATGCAGGCGTTCGGCGATCCAGCGATCGATGCCGTCGATGAAGGCGGCAAGCGCGACGCGGTCGCTGGTCCCGAGCGAATCGCCGAGCGTGTGCAGTTCGCGCGGATCGACCTGCGGCAGACGCGCGAGCAGTGCCGCGGTGCGCTGCTGGAGCTTGAGCGCGTCACCGCCGAGCAGCGTCAGTGCCCGCGCCACGCTGCCCTCGGAAGCCTCCGCCGCCTCGTGCAGCGCCGGATCATTCGGATCGAGGTCGCCGGCCGAAGCCGCCGCACTGATCACGTCATCGGTGGCGAGCGGGCGCAGGCGCAGCTTGCGGCAACGCGACTGGATGGTGGCGAGCACGCGTGCCGGCGCGTGGCTCACCAACAGGAATAGCGATTGCTGCGGCGGTTCTTCGAGGATCTTCAAAAGCGCGTTGGCCGCGTTTGGATTGAGCTCGTCGACCGTGTCGACGATGCAGACGCGCCAGCCGTCGGCGGCAGCCGTCGAGCCGAAGAAGCCGATCGTCTCGCGCGTCTCGTCGACGGTGATCACGGTGCGCATCACGCCGCGATCATTCGCGGTGCGCTCCAGCGTCAACAGCCCGCCATGCGAACTCGCCGCAACCTGCCGCGCCACGGCATCGTCGGGATCGATCGCAAGGTCTTCGGCGCGCTGCACGGACGGCGCCAGCGGCTGGCCGTGGGCGAGCACGAAGCGCGCCATGCGGTAGGCCAGCGTTGCCTTGCCGATGCCTTGCGGTCCGCCGATCAGCCAGGCATGCGGGATGCGCCCGCTGCGATAGGCTGCGAGCAGCGCGGTCTCGGCCTCGCGATGCCCAAACAGCTTCGATGTCTCGCGCGGATGCGGAATGGCGGTTTCGCGCTCGGTCCGACGCGGGCTCATGCGGAAATCACCGCGGGCGTGGCAAGGAGACGTTCGCGCAGCGCCGTCCAGACGCGCCCGGCAACCGTGTCAGCATCGGAATTGGCGTCGATCAGCGCACAACGCGCGGGATCTTCCGCGGCGATCTTGCGATAGGCGTCGCGCAGGCCTTGGTGGAACTTGAGATCCTCGCCCTCGAACCTGTCGGGTGCGGCGCTGCCGCGGCGCGTGGCTGCCCGCTGCAAGCCGATCTCGACCGGCAGGTCGAGAATGATGGTGAGATCCGGCTTGAGATCGCCGATCGTGACCCGCTGCATCGCGTTGATCAGGCCATCCGGCACGCGGCCGAGGCTGCCCTGATAGGCCCGCGTCGAGTCGGCGAAGCGGTCGCACAGCACCCAGACGCCCTGGCTGAGCGCGGGCTGGATTACGGTGCGGACGTGGTCGTCGCGGGCAGCGGCGAACAGCAACGTCTCGGCTTCGGGGCCGAGCAGCTTGCCCATGCCTGACAGCACCAGATGTCGCATGATCTCGGCGCCAGGCGAGCCGCCCGGCTCGCGCGTGACGAGGATGCGCATCCTTGCCGCCGTGAGGCGGTCGGCGAGCTTCTTGATCTGGGTCGACTTGCCCGTCCCTTCGCCGCCCTCAAAGGTGATGAAGCGCCCGCGTCCCGACGGCCAGCGTACCGCGCTTTCACTCATGATCAGAGCTTCTCGGCGCCTGCGCGGAACATACCGATCACGAGCTCGCTGGCGCCGTCGATTGCGCGGCGCATGGTCGAGCCGGTGCCGATCGCTTCGGCGGCATAGACCGGCGTCTCAACCGCGATGGTGCCGCTGCGCCAGACCTTGACCACCCCGACCTGCTGGCCGGCCTCGACCGGCGCGCGCACCGGGCCGCGATAGACGATGCGGGCGATCAGCTTGTCGCTGCCGTTCTTGTGGACCATCACTTTCACGGGCGTCTTGGCCACGAGCTTGACCGAGCGGCTCTCGCCGCCGAACACCTTGGCGTAGCCGACGGGCTGTTCGGCTGCGATCAGGGTGCGGGTCTCGAAATTGCGAAAGCCCCATTCCAGCATCTTCTTGGCTTCCGTGGCACGGTCCTCGGGATCATCGAGCCCGTTGACGACAACGATCAGTCGCGTGCCGTTTTGCACGGCCGAGCCCACCATGCCGTAGCCGCCTTCCTTGGTGTAGCCGGTCTTGAGCCCGTCAGCGCCTTCCATCGAATTGAGTAGCGGATTGCGGTTGGGCTGGCGGATCTTGTTCCAGGTAAACTCCTTCTCGCCGAACAATTTGTAGAACTCGGGGAAATCAAGGATGATGTGGCGGGCAAGGATGCCGAGCTCGCGCACCGTCATCTTGTTGCCGGGATCGGGCAAGCCGTTGGAATTGGCGAAGGTCGATCTGGTGAGGCCGAGCTCGCGTGCGCGCTTGGTCATGAAGTCGGTCGCGAAAATCCGCTCGTTGCCCGCGATGGCTTCGGCGAGCGCGATGCAGGCATCGTTGCCGCTCTGGATGATCGCGCCATGCAGGAGATCACTGACCGAGACCTTACTGTTGATCGCGGCGAACATGGTCGAGCCCCCGGAGGGCGCGCCGCCCCGGCGCCAGGCGTTCTCGCTGATCCGATATTCGTCGGTCAGCTTGATGTCGCCCTTCTTGATGGCGTTGAAGACGACCTCTGCGGTCATCAGCTTCATCATGCTGGAGGGCGCGCGCAGCTCGTCGGCGTTCTTCTCGAACAGCACGCTGCCCGAGGAGGCCTCGATCAGGATCGCAGTCGGGGCGTCGCCGTCGAAGCCGGTGTCTTCCGCCTTCTTGGCGCCCTGCACGCTCTGGTTGGCGGCGTAGAGCGCCCCGCCCCATCCGATGCCCGCGACCAGAATCGCCGCGATCAGCCCGCGCGCCAGCGCACCGGCGGTGAACCGGGGGCGACGAAGCAAAGAAGGACGAAATGTCATGGCCAAGCCCTGAGAGCGGCGTTCTACCAGTTGGAACAGATGCGAACAACACGGAGGTGGACGCCTGTCCCTGAGATTGCACGATTCTCCTCGCGCCCCTATCGTGGCATCTTATATTTGCCGACCAAACCCCTGAAGCAAGGCGGAAACTTGAATGTCCTCAACCCGTATGATCAAGGCCAACGGGATCGAGCTCTTCATCCGCGAGCAGGGCCAGGGTCCGCTGGTGGTGCTGTGCCATGGCTGGCCGGAACTGTCCTATTCCTGGCGCCACCAGATCCCGGCACTCGCGGCCGCCGGGTTTCATGTGGTCGCTCCTGACATGCGTGGCTACGGCCAGAGCGCGGCGCCCCCTGATGCGGCCGCCTACTCCATCTTCGACACGGTCGGCGATGTCGTCGGCCTGGTGCAGGCGCTGGGCGAGAGCAAGGCAATGGTGGTCGGCCACGATTGGGGCGCTCCGGTCGCCTGGCACGCCGCGCTGTTCCGCCCCGACATCTTCACGGCGGTCGCGGGCCTGAGCGTGCCGCCGCCGTTCCGCGGCCGCGGCAAGCCGCTCGATCTGCTGCGCCAGGGCGGCATCACCAATTTCTATTGGCAATATTTCCAGACGCCGGGCGTCGCCGAGGCCGAGCTCGAGCGCGACGTCGCCCGCACCATGCGCATCGTGCTCGGCGGCCGCGGCCTCGCCGATCCCTCGGCGGCCATGTTCGTGCAGGAGGGCAAGGGCTTTCTCGGCCATGCGGGCGCCGAGGAGCCACTGCCCCGCTGGCTGAGCGAGGCTGACCTAGCCTATTTCACCGAAAGCTTTCGCAAATGCGGCTTCCGCGGCGGGCTGAACTGGTACCGCAACATCGACCGCAATTGGGAGCTGACGGCGCCCTGGCAGGATGCACAGATCCAGCAGCCGTCACTGTTCATCGCCGGCTCGAAGGACGCCGTCATCACCGGCCTGATCGGGGCGAAGCGCGTCAACGAGCTCGAGCGCGTGCTGCCCAATCTGAAACACAAGCTGATCCTCGAGGGCGCCGGCCATTGGGTGCAGCAGGAGCGGCCCGAGGAGGTGAACGCAGCGCTGGTGAAATTCCTGACGGCGAGCACAACTCAGTAGAGGCCGCGGCCACTCAGGATGCTGCGGGCCTCGGCCGCGCCATCCGAGGCGTAGGCGCCGGACAGCGCGCTCTCGGTCGCATAGCGGCCGTCGTCGTCATAGGACACGGCACGGGCGTTCTGGTGGCCCCGGCCCCGGCTGCGGCTCGAGGCCGACATTTCCGAGGTCGCGTTGAGCGAGGCCATATCGGCCGAGCTGTTGCCGAGATTGTAGGGCCGCCCCTCCGGCATCGGAACCTCGCCGCGAATGGCACCGCGGCTCGACGAGGGCAATTCCGGCACGAAAGGCTTGGCCGAAGCGACCCGGACCATTGAGGGGGTCGGCGCCGGAACGCCGGTACGCAAGGTGGCTATCAGCTGGCGATCGTCGGAGCCTTCCAGCGGCGCCCGGCCGACATATTCGACCCGGACCTTGGCGACGCCATTGCCTTTGAATTCAAGGAGTTCGGCGGCCTTGTTCGAGACGTCGATGAGCCGGTTGCCGTGATAGGGCCCGCGGTCGTTGACGCGGACGATCAGCGACTTGCCGTTGGAAATATTGGTCACCCGCGCATAGGACGGCATCGGCAGGGTCGGATGCGCCGCCGTGAGCGAGGTCATGTCGAACACTTCGCCGTTGGCGGTCAGGCGGCCGTGAAAATCATCGCCATACCAGGACGCCATGCCCTCGGCACGATAGTTGACGTCCTCCTCCGGCACGTAGGTCCGGCCGGCCACGATATAGGGCTTACCGACGCGGTAGGTGCCGCCGCCCTTCGGGACCGGGTCACCCCAGGCCACCACCCTTGGGCTTGAGGACACGCCATATTTCGGATCGACGCGGCTGGCGAACTTGGTCGAAGAGGCGCAATTGGCGAGCGCAAGGCAGGTCGCGACCGCCGCAACACCGCGCGCGGCCCGCAAAACCGAATCTGACCGTCGGATCCCCATTTGCCCCAAATACCATTCCGCCGGCGGCATGCCCAACCCGCATTGGCTACGGGAGCGCCGTCCGGTCCTTTGATCCGAGGCAGCCCACCACCGCATCGGAAGCAGTAACGATAACGCAACCCGAACACGGCGGAAATGGGGAGCCCACAGCGATCACGCCGGCATGGTAAACGGGACGTTCGCTTCCCCCGTGATCTACGGAACGCAGGGCCCTGCTCTGTGCCAAGGCTGGACATTCTGTTGCGCCAAATCCTCACTCCATCCCCATTGTCACGCCGCTCAGGGAAATTCTTTTGACTGTGCAAGGCCGCACGCGTTCTCTCGGATGCAGGGCGGGATTTGGAATTTAGCGATGATCGAGACGGTTTCGGCACTGATGGGTCTGGTAAGCGCGGCGATCTTCCTTGCCCATGCGTTTGAAGGTTACCGCACGAGGGCCTGAAGGCACTCGCGCGGGACGGCAAGCATTCACTTCTTTCAAGGCGGCACGTTCGGACAATTTTAATCGATCCGATCGAGCATCGAGGACGAGAGCGGCAGGTGTCCCATGCGCAACCATGACCTCGTATCCGATGGCTTCCTGGCATTGACCGCAGGCGGCCTGGTCCTGCTCTGCTCGAGCCTCGTGGCACTGGCCTTCGGTTAATCTCGGGCGCGATCTTCGCGCTTTCCCGACGACGACCACACTTCGCTGCAAACAGTGTTTGCCCGGGATTGTCCCGCTCCCGTTTAGTTGATTGAATTTCCGCATTCGGCGCCTCGACTTAATTTCAAGAGGCCATCACCAACCAGGGTGAGTCACATGCTTGCCGAGAAGTTTTTTCTTGTTCTTGAATCCCTGATCCGCGGCGATCGCACCTATCCGGACGGAAGCCCCAGGGTCATTAGCACCTCCCCGCACGTACCGGTGAAGCTGCCGAGCCGGAAATAGCCCGCTCGCTTTTCCCACTCACCCGCCGCTCAGCGCAGGCCGAGCAGCGAGCGCCGGTAGCGGCCGTCCCGAGCCTCGTTCAGGCAGACGAAGCTGCCGTCAAAGCCCTGGCGATATCGCTTCTGGCCCCTGGTGTAGTAGACGCCCTTCCTGAAATCGAGCCAGACCACCTGATCCTGCGGACAATGGCGCTGCGCCTGCGCCTCATAGCGGAACGGGGTTAGTGGCGTTGCCGACACGTCCGCGCCGCCGGAGCCGGCCATGATCGCGGCTGCGAGCGCGATCCCACCCGCCCATGTCCCGCTGCGAAACACTCCCCGCCTCCCGAACTTGATTCCGTGCTGGCCGAGCGCGCGACGGTCGCCCGGCACGGTAGCACGAAACGGCGCGATCCTGGCAAACGACCGGCTTGCGCCGCGTCTTCCGCCGGCCATCTTGCCGGGTTACATGGCAGCAAGATCATCTCCATGCGAGGATGCTGCCTGAATGTCGGTTGAGCCTGGATTCCAGTCCGAACGCCGCATCGAATCCCGACCGCCATTGCCGCGTCTGGGCCTGCTGCCGATGGTCATCTTCGGCTCGCGCTGGCTGCAGCTGCCGCTGTATCTCGGACTGATCGTGGCGCAGTGCGTCTACATCGCGCTGTTCCTCAAGGAGCTCTGGCATCTGTCCTGGCACTCGCTCGACCTCACCGAGCAACAGATCATGATGAGCGTGCTGGCCCTGATCGACGTCGTGATGATCTCCAATCTCTTGGTGATGGTGATCGTCGGCGGCTACGAGACGTTCGTCTCGCGGCTCGATCTCCAGGGTCATCCCGACGAGCCGGAATGGCTCGGCCACGTCAATGCCAGCGTTCTCAAGATCAAGCTCGCCATGGCCATCATCGGCATATCCTCGATCGCGCTGCTGCGCACCTTCATCGAGGCCGGCAATCTCGGCTCGAACCGCGCCGGCTTTACCGAGACTGGCGTGATGTGGCAGGTGCTGATCCACCTCACCTTCGTCTTCTCGGCGATCGGCATCGCCTATGTCGACAGGCTCAGCGATGCCGGGGCGCGCAAGCACGCCGAATGAGGCATAATGGCCAGCCTCTCATGTGCCAGCTTCGAGCTGCTGCATGACCTGGCGCAGGTATTCCAGAAGCTTCTGCGCGACCTGCTCGCGCGCCACGCCCTTGGCGGCGAGATCGGCGGACACCTTGCTCACGATGTCGTCGATGGTCTGCCTCTCCAGATTGTCCGTGACCAGCGCCGTTGCGTAGCTTGCCGCGTCGTCGTTGCTGAGGCCGAGCTGGCTTGCGGCCCAAAGCCCGAGCAGCCTGTTGGACCGGGCCGTCGCCTTGAACATCAGCTCCTCGTCGTGGACGAACTTTGCTTCAAAGCCCTGCTCGCGCTTGTCGAACGTGGTCATGGTCAGCTCCATTCTCGTTTCGCTGATGTGACATACTGGCTGGGAGCGAACGTCTCCGTGGTTCACTTCACCCTAAGCTTCCTCCCGGAAGGCAAACGCCGTCAAGCCCGCCGATGGGCGTGGGACCGGGCGCGCGCAAGCTGGTCTTGAGCAAGGGGAACGCCAACCGGCGTGAGACGCCGGCGGCATCGGTTTGAAAGATCGGTATGGGAGATTGTTGGCGCCGACCGCGTTTGGTCAGCCCTTCGCCGCGGCCGCCTCCCGCGCGAGGCGTTCGGCCTTCAGCCGTTCCTTGTTGGCGTAAAACGCCTTCTGCGCCGCCTCATGATCGCGCATGGCCTTTTCGGCCTCGAGCCGGCGCGCTGCATCACGTGCCTGGCGCTGCTCGGGAGTCAGAGGCTTGCGTCGGAAGGAAAGGTCTTCAGTCATGGCAACACAACGTGGCGGCGAGGAAAAAGTTCCGCATGCTTGAGCTGAAGCATAGACGCTGACCAACGAAGTTTGCGAAAACAACCCCATGCACAGTAGCTAAGTCTTGTTGGCACAACGCCTTTTGCATTCGCGCAAAAGCCGGTTGACCCGTCGGGCAAAACAGTGGCATTCTGCCATCTTCGGAAAATCGGCAAGAAGGCTGATCGGGATCCCTTCCCGAACGCTAATGATCCGGAAAAAATGCGCAGCGGTTTTCCGAAAAGATCATGTCAAGACAACAACCTAAAGCGCGATGACGATTCGTCCTAATCTCATCGCGCTTTGGGGAAAGCGGCGAGCGAGAAGATCATCTTCCCTCGGGAAAATATTCAGATCTCTATTTCTGCAATCACCGGCAAATGGTCTGAATAGGCTCCTGCCTCCCGGTCGGTCCACACTTTCCCGAACCGGGCGTCGGGCGTCGCATAGATTCTATCAAGGCGTAGAACGGGCAAGCGCGCCGGGAAAGTCCGCAAGCGTGTCCGGTTTGGGCAAACCTGCGCGAGCACACGCCGCACCGATTTGACCCAAAACCAGTCATTGAAGTCGCCGAGAACGACGGTCTTTCCGGGCTTCACAAGGCTGACCAGGGCCTGAGCTTGCGCATACCGCTCATGGATACTCAAGCCGAGATGAGTAGCCACCACGCGCACATGGCCGACAGGTGTCAGCAGTCCCGTGGCAATCGCCCTACGGGGCTCCCGCTCCCGATACGACACGTCGACGATCTCGGGCACCCCGGAGAATGGAAAGCGGCTTAGGAGCATCTGACCGTAGTCGCCATCCTCGGTGACGATCGACTTGGCGTGAACGCGGTGATCGCCGACAACACTTGCCAACTTCGCGAATGGATTGTCTGACCGCGATCGCGAATCCACCTCCTGAAGCGCGACGACATCGGGGGCCCACCGGCGAACGATCGAGCAAACACCCTCCAAATCGAACTTCGTATTGAGATTGAACGTGCCATGCACATTCCATGTCATGAAACGCATCGCCGCCATCAGCGCCTCCCGGCGAGCCAGGTCGCGACGAATTGTGCGCCTACGCAGATTCCGAGCCAGCTCAAAAACGCCAAGACCAATAGCAATATGTTGCTCCAGGAAGCATCCCTGGCCAAATCTGCGATTTGAGCCCCCAGAACTGCCATGGCGAGAATACCGGGCATCATGCCCAGCAGAGTTCCAACCATGAAGTCGCGGAGAGGCAGCGTGCTCGCACCAGCCACGACATTCACCACCGAGAACGGTGCTATCGGAATCATCCGGATGACGACGACAGCCAGAATACCCTTGCCTAAGACGCGTTCCTGGATGCGCGCTGCACGTCGTCCGAGTAAACGCTGGAGTCGCTGTCGTCCGAGTGCCCGCCCGAGCGCAAAAAGCACGAGGGCGCTGAGCAAGACGCCGGCCATTGCGGTAATGAACCCTAGCCAGGGCCCAAGCGCGGCAGCAGTTGCTGCAATGAGTACGAGAACCGGAAACACGACCAGCCCGCCGACGACGAAAGCTGCGATCGCGAATGGCGGCCCCCAGATAGACTGCGAGTAGGCAGACAGGAACGTTGAAATACGACCCGCGTCGGCGAAATCGCTCAAAGACGTGTACGACCAAGCCATCGCCAATCCAAAAAGCGCCACGGCTATCGATACGATCCCTATTAGAGTCTTCGTGCTCCACATGCGAGATGCCGCCCGCTCGAGATGGAGAGGCCGCTCAGGGTCGGCCACCGGCTGAACCATTGTGGCCAGAGTACTGGTCAGAACCGAGGACTCCACTTCCCGCAGCGCCTTCGCCCCATCAGCTCTCGACACGTCGTCCAGGAGCGCAAAAAGACGATCCTCATTTCGCGTTATGGTCTGTTCGTCGAGATCGCAGAAATGGGCAATCAGGCGACGGCGGACCGAAGCGATGAAGTTTCTATGCTCGTCGGATGCAGCTTCAAAAATAAGGTCACACTCACTATCGGCACCCATCGACCGATTGTTCAGGTTAGCCGAGCCGATTCTCAAGATCCGATCGTCGACGGTCATGAGCTTGCTGTGCACCATCACGGCAGCTTCGGTATCCCCGCTGGGTGAGACCGGGTAGACGAAGCGGATACGATCTGCCACTCCGGCCTCATTGAAGCAGTCGATGAAGGCACCACGGCCGTTTTGCATGGCTTGGGATTCTACCCAGGACGAATGCAGTTTGGGAGTGACAACGAGAACCCGAAGCGAAGGCGCGCGAAGCATCTGCTCGGCCAATTCCCGCGCTATCTTGATAGCGCTGGTAAACTGGTTTTCGATGTAAACGAAGCTCGTCGCTGACCGGATCGCTGCAACCAGTGAGCGCTCGACCTCCTTGATCCTCGAACCTGCAGGACACACGATCTCTGTCCTGGCGATACCCACCGGCACGTGCTCCGCCTCAACCGGCACATTCGCCGGCCACCGAATGCTCTTCAGCGCGCGCCGAGGATGAACCTGTTGACCTGCCGCACGCCAGCGTTCCTCCGCGAGGTCGGCTAGCCATGCCGCAGCATGCCCGTCGACCATGCATTGAACATCATGAAACGGTGGGTATGGCTTACCCGCAGGGTCGCAGCGCAACGCGTGATCGGCGCGATGGTCGCTCGTGTCCCAGCGCCTGATCGTCAGGTCGAGCCCGCCAACGAACGCCAATGAACCGTCGACACAGACGATCTTCTGGTGTTGGGCGGAACCAAACGGAAGTGTGGAATCCAGATGAAATCGGACGCGGCCACATGTTCCGGCGGTGAATTTTGCCGCGGAATTCCATTCCCTTTCGGACGCGTAAAACGAGACGAAGTCCCAGATCAGAATATTAATCCACAGGGCGGGACGGCGTTGAACGAGCGCGCGGAGGAATGGGCCAAGCTGTTCCGGCAGACCATCATCCGCTCGTCCGGAAGCTCCGACCAGCCTGGTCTCACTATGGATATCCCATCCGATCACATAAACTTGGTCTTGCGCCTCCAGCAGCGCATCCCGCAGGGCCGCGAAATAAGCGGCAGCATCATTCAGAACCGCGACGCGGCGCGCTTCGCACCGCCGCCAGACGGTATTGCCGGGGATCAGGGTCGATGAACTCTGAAGCAGGTGGACCTCGCAAGTCGCGTTCGTGTCTAAAACGCTGTGAATGCTCAACGGGTTCCGCGTCCTCGGAGACGGGCTACGCTTCGGTGTGAGAATGCCGAACCACAGAGCTTACGCGGCACAAGCGCACTTGCGTTATTTGGTTCGGACAGTCTTTGCGCCGGCGCCCCTCAAGACGTCTGCGATCTTTTCAGGGGCATCGCCGTGGAAATCCACGGAGACCTCGATCAGACCTTCCAACTTCTGGTGACCTTCCGGCGCGGGCGCGGATTTGACGTCAGCACCGGCCGGATGTGTCCCCGCCGTGTTCGCGCCGCCGGCCGGTTGGACGAAGACGTCGCTTCGGGATACGCCGCATTCCTGGACGACGTGCTCAATGGCAAGCTCGGCGCTGCGGCGAGTGTCGAATTCTCCGATGATTGTGCTTTCCAAGACATCTCTCCGTAGGTGGACGAGAGTGCGTACAACAGGCCAGCACTGGCCAAGTTCCAGATGCTGGCGACCTGCATCTCAAATGCGTGGAGGGTGAATCTGGACCACGCGCCGGGGGTTCAGAACCGGACTATCCCGAGCAGGAAGAGGAGCGCGAGAGTGATCAAGCCGGAGATCAGCAACGAGCCGAGACACCCGAGCCGGTTCGAGAAAAAGAAGAACATGCCTGGCCCGCTGTGAAGCTTCCTGCCAGGCTAATTTTTCAAGTTCGACAGCGTTCCGGATGCGCTCTCGTTCGTCCTGATTGTCGAGCGGCTCCCATCTACAGACGGCGATGGGACTGGTGCTTCTAGAAGCGACGGATAAGAACCAATCTTTGAGCGAGACGTTGAATCCACGATGTCCGACGCTTTTGACTATTTCCGAGCGCACGCGGTTCGAGCCCTTTGCAAGGCCCGGACGATGCCCCGCGGGCGAATGAAGCATCTCCAAATCATGGTAGCCCGGATCTACCACCTGCTCACCAAGGAGGCCGCGTACGGGCCAAACCTGCAGCATCTGGACGACTTCCGGGCAGCCCAAAAGCTTGAGAGGTCAATCGATTGAAGGCCTGGAGCGAGGTGAGTGGCGGTCGCTGACACCCCAAGGGTGACTGAACTCCTGAGGGAATACGCGCAGCGAACGGCGCTGCGTGGAGGCAACCCCTATCGTGCGAAGGCGTATGCCAACGCCGCCGATAATCTTGCCGCGCTCGTCGTCCCGCTCCACGTGCTGATCGAGGAAGACCGCCTCACCGAGATTCCCGGGGTCGGCGAAGCCATCGCGGACATTATCACCAAGCTGTATCGCACGGGGACTCATCCGAGCCTTGAGAAGCTGCGCAAGGAAATTCCCGCGGGGGTCCTGGAACTGCTGACGGTGCCGGGCTTAAGGCCTGAGAAGGTGCTCAAGCTCTACAAGGATCTCGGGATCACCTCCCTGTCCGAATTGGAAACGGCAGCCGAGCAAGACCGCATCAAGAAGGCCAAGGGGCTTGGGGCCGCGCTGCAGACCAAGATCGTGGAGAACCTTGCGATCGCCAAAAGCGGCAAGGGTCGCCTGCACCTGCATCGCGCCGCGGCCCTGCTCGAGCATGCAACGGACTCGCTGCGGAAAGCGCGGCCCGAGCTCAGACGGCTCACGATCGCCGGCGACTTCAGGCGCGGTTGCGAACTCGTCGCCGACTTCGCGATCGTCGCCGAGGCCGCCGGGAGCGGCAGCGTTATCGAATCAGGCGGGCTGCAAGTCCACCTCGCCGATCGCAAGCATTTTGGCGCCGCCCTGCTCCACGCGACAGGCTCACCTGTTCATCTGGATCAGCTTCGGGCGCTCGCGGACAAGAAAGGAATGCGCCTCGAGCCGGACGGGCTGCACAAGGGGCGGAGCGTTGTCGCAGAGACCGAGGAAGACATCTACCGGGCGCTCGGCCTTCCCTTCATCGCGCCCGAACTGCGCGAGGGCCGCGGCGAGATCGAGCGGGCGCTGAAGAAAAAGCTGCCGAGGCTCGTCACCGACCAGGACCTGCGCGGCATCCTGCACTGCCACACCGACGCCTCGGATGGGACTGAGACGCTCGAGAGCATGGCCAAGGCCACGCTGAAGCGCGGCTTCGAATATTTCGGTGTCGCCGACCACTCGCAGTCGGCGCACTACGCCGGGGGTCTCTCGCTCGAGCAGATCAAGGAGCAGCATCGGCAGGCCGAGCGGCTCAATAGAAAGTTTGGCAAGGACTTTCGGATCCTGAGGGGCATTGAGTCCGACATCCTGGCGGACGGATCGCTGGACTATCCGGACGAGGTGCTCGACGGCTTCGATTTCGTGGTCGCCAGCATCCACGGGCGTTTCAGGCTGGATCGGAAGGCACAGACCGAACGCCTGCTGCGGGCTGTCGCCAATCCCTACACCACCATCGTCGGCCACATGACCGGCCGCCAGCTTCAGCGCCGTCCAGGCTACGAGATCGATGTCGAGAAGGTGCTGCGCGCCTGCGCCAAGCACGACGTCGCAATCGAGATCAACGCTCATCCCTGGCGGCTCGATCTGGACTGGCGCTGGCATCAGGCTGCGCTCGAATATGGCTGCATGTTGAGCATCAATCCGGACGCGCACTCGATCGCCGAGCTCGATCACATGCATTGGGGCGTCGAGATGGCGCGAAAAGGCGGC
The DNA here is from genome assembly GCF_023073835.1 of Bradyrhizobium sp. 153. Classification (NCBI taxonomy): domain Bacteria; kingdom Pseudomonadati; phylum Pseudomonadota; class Alphaproteobacteria; order Hyphomicrobiales; family Nitrobacteraceae; genus Bradyrhizobium; species Bradyrhizobium sp. 153. The sequence goes on from NZ_JADPKH010000154.1 coordinate 130,799, forward strand.
GTCCCCGCAGAGCGGGTGCTGAACGCAATGCCGCTCGCCGATATCGAGCGATACCTGCGCCACAGGCGTCGCTCGTTTGCACGTGCAGCTTGAGACACCTGGTCCTTCAACGAAGGCTCGCCGGTCCAGGCGCAGCCGTTTGCGCGAGAAAGAACGACCCCAGGCCTGGATCAAGGACCCAGGGCTGGGGCCGCTCGGGCTACGGTTAGATAGCCTGATGCGCCTAAGCGCATGCGGATCAAAGTACGTGGGCCGCAAGCGTTCCTATTTTGCAACGGCCTCCACCGGAGCTAAAGCGCAATGCGATTGGCAATAATCGTCATCGCGCTTGACGTTGTGTTTGAGCCTGATCTTTGCCGAAAACCGCTTCACACTTTTCCGGATCATGCTCAGGAACGCTTGCCGAGCTTTCGCGTCTTCTGAAAAATGAGACGTGCCCATGCCTCCAGCCACGCCCCCGAGCCGAACCCTGTTCCGCTGCCCCAAATGCCGCGAACCGCTCAGTCTGGCGGAGAAGCTATGGGACATGAAGGCAGCCCGCTTCATCCGGGTGTATCAATGCCGGTGCGGTGAACTGCTCTGGGATGATCAATCGTCCGCGCAACACAGCTAAGGCACACCAGGCCCCCCTCGCCTGGAGTTGCTACCGATCTCGAGCGGCGCAGCGAGTCCGACAAGATTTCGTGTCGCTTCAACTCATCCGCGATTGCGCCCTCAATGTCGAGCTCAGCTGAGCGCGGTAACGAACCGCATCTAAGCGGTTGATTTTATTGGATTGTGGCGGAAGGGGTGGGATTCGAACCCACGGTACCCTTGCGGGCACGCCGGTTTTCAAGACCGGTGCCTTAAACCACTCGGCCACCCTTCCAGACTGGAAATTGTTTAGCTTTTCGTCGCTTCGGTTCGCTTGTTTATGGCGGCTCGCATGGCAACGTCAACAGCCGCGGCCGCTTCGCCCTGCATGTTCGGCATCAGATGGTTCTCCATCGTGATCGCGATTTGAGGAATGGCCTAGCCGCTCCTGCACGATCTTGGGATGAATATTCGGCCAGCATATGGCTGACGTGGCTGTTGCTAACCGAATGCGTCTGATCGGCGCACCGTGGGTGCTCCACCGGTGGGCCCGGCATCGCGCCGACCGCCAGGGAAATCGCAGGCTAAGCCGCTGATGTGACTCCGCTTTGGTCCGAAATCCCGGCAGAGGATTCGCGACTCGGATCCTGGCCCGCCGGTTCACCCTCGCGGGGTCTTCACGACGCCTGTCAGCCTAATGAACGGTTAACGAAGAACCAATAGAATATTCCGCCGTTGACTTGTACCCCCACCCGAGACGAGGTGGGTTTAGGACATGCCGATAATGGCGGACCTCAAAAAAAGATTGGACAAACTCCGCGCCGATGCCGCGGATTTGGCCCTTATGAGCAGGCGGGCAAGCGATCCGCAAAAGCGCGAACTCTTCGGACGCTTGGCAGATGAGCTTGCAATAGAAGCTCTTGAACTCGAGCAGGTGGTGAAGCAACAAGGTAGGCAATCAGCTTCCAGCGACATGGACAGAGTTGTGAGCTTCCGGACGCGCCTGGAGAGGAACTGAGCACCATTGTCGAGATTCCCGGCTCGCAACGTGAGAGCGGACGAAGCGAGCAAAAAATGATGAGTGAGCGAAGCAAGGCCAACTCGGCTGGCCTAGGAACGTGCCTAGCGATCAGCGTTCATTTTCCAGGCCGAAGCACAGACTGCTATTGCCCTGTGGTCTCTAGGCGCCCCTAGCGTTCGGCATGGCTGCGCTGGTTTCTTCTTCACTTGCTGAAGAGCGCCGCCTCGGTCGGCGGCCGCTCAATGGTCCCCCAGCGCGGCCGGTCGCAGGGGCCCGGTTGGTCGTATGGGGCCCGAAAGCTTCCCGAGCGGACCCTTTTCCCATGACGAGATCGCCGCTCCTAGGAGCTTAATTCCTACCGACCATTTTCAGAGTAAATTTCAAGACCGGTGCCTTAAACTACTCGGCCACCCTTCCAAGCCTGGAACGGGTGTCGCTTAACGCGTCGACCGCGCAAGGCAACGCGAAGTTCGCACTCTCGCCTCAACCTCTTCAGCCCCGCCCTTTGTCAGGCGAGTGTCAGCCTGTTCCTCTAGCTTGGCGGCAGGTTCGGCGCCGCCACGCGCCGACGTCTCGGCAATCCCAGATACCGGCGACATCTCCCAGGGCGTTGCCGGTTGCGAGGTCCGGTTGGATTCGTCTCCATATCCGGGCCTCGCTTGCTGATGCGCAAAAGAAAGCGGCGCCCCGCAAGGAGCGCCGCGCGAGACTGTCTTCATTGCGTCAGCTCAGTACCCGCAGGACGCGCAGCCCATCTGCACGGGCGCGTAATACGAATAGCCCGGCGACACCATCTCGACGCGCTGGCGCGTGGCATATTGCGGGGGGATGCGCTCGTACTGGACGCTGGGCGGCGCCACCATCACGGTCTGCGGCACCATTACGGTGCGGTACTGCGCCGGCGTGCGATGCGCGACCACAGAACCGGGAGACACCATCACGGTTTCGTCGACAGCGCGGTATTGCGGCGCGACGTATTGCTGCTGGTAGCAGGTCGTGCACGGCGGCGGCGCATAGCAATTGTAGCAGCCGGCGGAGGCTGCGCCCATCATGGAAATCGCGGCGACGGCGGTAGAGAAAACGACGGCGAGAGTACGAGACATTGCGTGGTGCCCCAGTTGCCCGAAATGGATTTGCGAAGGTCGCTAGCAGTATACGACGCAAAATCCTGGGCTGCCGAACTTCGTCGGGGCATCCTTAATGCGAACAGCCAGTCGCAGCCGACAGGTAAGAACTCATTGACCACGCGCATCAACACGCGACGTGCGTTTGGCGTTCATCCGCCTCCGCTCGAGCTTCACCGCCTCGCTGCTCTTTCCAAAAACTCCAGCAGCGAGGGATCGGTCTCCTCGAATTCGACAAAGCGGCGGCGCAGTTCGTCTGCGACTTCTGCCGTGGCATCTCGCGACCATCCTTCCGCGGTATTGAAAGCCACGACACGTACCGGATGGAGATATTGCCCCTCGACGAGATTCCTGAGCAGGGTCGCCCGATTGGCGTCCTCCTCAGCCGTCTCACACCAGGCGCGGCCCAGCCGCCGGCCGAAATCATCGAGCACGAGATAGACGTCCCGGTCTGTCGCAATGTGCGGCACGAGCGATGGAGAGTGACTCATGGCTTACCCCGCTACTGGCAATCCGGACCGTTGCGGAGGATACGGCGTCCGCCCGGCCGGATTCGGAAAAATGGATTTCGGCTATTTTCTTAGGATGGCGCGATTAAATCACAAACAAAGTACAAATAAATAAAAATTAAATGGCAAAATGGGCGCAAAGACACTAAATTCACAGGGGCCTGGCGGGCGAGCCCGCACGTTGGGCGCCCACTTCGCAAAACGGCTCCCGCCTCCACCCCCAAAAGCCCACACCCCAGGAGGCGGGGCCGTTTCTTTTGCGACCGCTTGTCCCGGCTCTGTCCTGCAACAGTGCGCCCGCCCGCTCGCGCGGAGACCGCGGGTCATTCCGGAAGAATCCGCCCAGCCTGTGGCGCGTCGATCAGGCGCTATCTCGAACGCCGCTTCACCTCGCGCACGGCGCCGCGCGCGGCGCTGGTGGTGAGCGCGGCGTAAGCCTGCAGCGCGGTCGAGACATTGCGCTTGCGGTTCTGCGGCTGCCAGGCGGCATCGCCCTTCGCCTCCTCCGCGGCGCGGCGCTTGGCCAGCTCCTCGTCGGAGACCTCCAGGCTGATGCTGCGGTTGGGGATGTCGATGGCGATACGATCGCCGTCGCGCACGAGACCGATATTGCCGCCTTCGGCCGCTTCCGGCGACAGATGGCCGATCGACAGGCCGGACGAGCCGCCGGAGAAGCGGCCGTCGGTGACGAGCGCGCAGGCTTTGCCGAGGCCCATCGATTTCAGATAGCTGGTCGGATAGAGCATCTCCTGCATGCCGGGGCCGCCGCGCGGGCCCTCATAGCGCACGACGACGACGTCACCCGCGACGACCTTACCGCCCAGGATGCCCTCCACCGCTGCGTCCTGGCTTTCGAACACGCGCGCGGGGCCGGAGAATTTCAGGATCGAGGCGTCGACGCCGGCGGTCTTCACGATACAGCCGTCCTGCGCGAGATTGCCGTAAAGCACGGCGAGGCCGCCGTCCTTGCTGAAAGCGTGCTCGAGGTCGCGCACGACGCCCTTCTCGCGGTCGGCATCGAGCTCGTCGTAGCGGCGCTCCTGGCTGAAGGCGACCTGGGTCGGGATGCCGCCGGGCGAGGCCCGATAGAAGGTGCGCACCGCCTCGCTCTTGCTGCGCTTGATGTCCCAGCGCTCCAACGCATCGTTCATGGTCGGGGCGTGCACGGTCGAGACCGAGGTGTCGATCAGCCCGGCGCGGTCGAGCTCGCCGAGAATGCCCATGATGCCGCCGGCGCGGTGCACGTCCTCGACATGCACGTCGGCGACGGATGGTGCGACCTTGCACAGCACGGGCACACGACGCGAGAGCCGGTCGATGTCGCGCATGGTAAACTCGACCTGCCCTTCATGGGCAGCGGCGAGCAGATGCAGCACGGTGTTGGTCGAGCCGCCCATCGCGATGTCGAGAGTCATGGCGTTCTCGAACGCCCTAGAGTTGGCGATGTTGCGCGGCAGCACGCTGGCATCGTCCTGCTCGTAATAGCGGCGGACGAGGTCGACGATGGTGTGGCCGGCTTCGACGAACAGGCGCCTGCGGTCGGCGTGGGTTGCGACCACCGAACCGTTGCCGGGCAGCGCGAGGCCAAGCGCCTCGGTCAGGCAGTTCATGGAATTGGCGGTGAACATGCCCGAGCAGGAGCCGCAGGTCGGGCACGCCGAGCGCTCGATCACCTTGACGTCCTCATCGCTGACCTTGGAATCGGCCGCGGCCACCATGGCATCAATGAGGTCGACGGCTTTGGTCTTGCCCTGAAGCTTGACCTTGCCGGCCTCCATCGGTCCGCCCGAGACGAACACGGCGGGGATGTTGAGCCGCAGCGCGGCCATCAGCATGCCGGGCGTGATCTTGTCGCAATTGGAGATGCAGACGAGACCGTCGGCGCAATGCGCGTTGGCCATGTACTCGACGCTGTCGGCGATCAATTCGCGCGACGGCAGGCTGTAGAGCATGCCGTCATGACCCATGGCGATGCCGTCATCGACCGCGATGGTGTTGAACTCCTTGGCGACGCCGCCGGCCTGCTCGATCTCGCGGGCCACGAGCTGGCCGAGGTCCTTCAGATGGACGTGGCCGGGCACGAATTGGGTGAAGGAGTTGACGACGGCGATGATCGGCTTGCCGAAATCGGCATCCTTCATGCCCGTCGCGCGCCAGAGGCCGCGGGCGCCCGCCATGTTGCGGCCGTGGGTGGTGGTGCGGGAGCGATAGGCTGGCATGGCGGTTTCCGTCCTCGGGTTGGCTTGGAGCCGGGCGGAAAAATGGAAGCCGCCTCAGAGCTTTCCGGCCGGATAGCGCACGCGGGGAACGCGCGCAACGGGAACTTGGTCCGGACAGGGCTCCCCTGCTCCCGGCGCGGCCTCTCGCGAACGTTCCCCAGCGCGAGGTTGTGCAAACGCCGCCTGCAGAACCGGGAGTCGAGAAGTCGAGGCCCTATTGCAAGGTCGGATCGAGCCGGTCGCGTAACCAGTCGCCGATCACAGAGACGGCCAACGTCGTGACCACGATCGTGGTGGCCGGCGCCAGCATGATCCAGGGCGCCCGGGTCAGGTATTCGCGGCCATAGCCGACCATGTTGCCGAGGCTGGTCATCGGCGGCTGCACGCCGAGGCCGAGGAACGACAGGCCGGATTCCATCAGGATCACCTCGGGAAAGACCAGCGTGGTCGAGACGATCAGGGTCGAGGCGATGTTGGGCAGGATGTGCCGGAGGTAGATCCGCGACGGCGCCGCCCCTAACTGGCGGACGGCGGCGGCATACCCTTGCGCATTGGCGGAGATGGCGAGGCCCCGCGCGATGCGGGCGTAGCGCTCCCAGCCGAACAGTCCCATCAGAGCGATGAGCAGCGGCAGCGAATTGCCGAAGAAGGCGAGCACCGCGAGCGCCATGATCAGGAAGGGCATGCTGGCCTGGAAGTCGGTCAGCATCAGCACGAGCTGTTCGATGGCCCCGCGGAAATGCGCGGCGAGGAAGCCGAGCGTGGTGCCGACCAGCGCCGAGATCGCGGTGGCGCCGAACGCGATCAGCAGTGAGATGCGGATGGAGACGAGGAGCCGCGACAGCACGTCGCGGCCGAGCTCGTCGGTACCGAGCCAATGCGCGGCATTGCCGGGAGCCGCCAGGCGATTGCGCAGGTCGAGCTGGGTGAAGCCGTAGGGCGCGATCTTCTCGGCGAACGCGGCGATCAGCAGCATGGCGATGATCCAGGTGATCGCGAGCGCGACCGAGACCGGGATCGCCGCCAGGCTGATGCGGCGGCGGAGGCTAGATTCTAGTTTTGACGCGTTTCTTTTGCGCGAACCGGAATCCACTTCGCTTGAAAACGCTTTGGCATCCTTCAGCGTCGCGTCGGTCATGCATGCGCCCCTTTGGCGCGCAGGCGCGGATCGAGGAAGCCGTAGAGGAAGTCGACGACCAGATTGGACGTCACCATGGTCATCGCGACCAGCAGCAAGATGCATTGCACCACGGCGAGGTCGCGGTTGGCGACGGCGACCACGAGCAGGCGCCCTACTCCCGGCCAGGCAAACACGCTCTCTACGACGACCGCGCCGGCGATCAGCGTTCCCACCATGAAGCCCAGAATGGTGACCGTCGGGATCGCGGCGTTCGGCAGCGCATGCGACGTCACCACCTGGCGCCAGGACACGCCCTTGGCGGAAGCCGTGCGAATATAGGGCTGGCCCAGCACCTCCAGCATCGCGCTGCGGGTGAAGCGCGCCAGCACCGCGGCGCCACCGAGGCCGAGCGTCGCAATGGGCAGGATCGCGTGCCGCCAGCTCTCCTGGCCGCCCGATGGCAGCCAGCCGAGCTGAACCGCGAATACCAACACCAGCACCAGCGCGAGCACGAAGCTCGGGACGGTGAAGCCGGCGACCGCCGTCATCATCACGGCGCGGTCGATTCCCGAGCCGCGATGCAGCGCGGCGTAGATCCCTGCGGGAATGCCGAGCGCGACCTTGAAGAAGAACGCCGGCAGGGTCAGCGCCAGCGTCGCCGGGATGCGTTCCAGCACCAGCTCGATCGCGGGCCGGCCGTCGCGCATGGAGCGGCCAAGCTCGCCCTTGGCGATGGCGCCAAAATAATCGAAGTACTGGGCCCAGATCGGATCATCGAGACTCCACGCCTTGCGGAATGCTGCGAGCACCTCCGGCGGCGCCTCCGGTCCCAAAATCATCAGCGCGGGATCGCCCGACAGACGCAGCACGACGAAGGCGAAGGTGACGACGAGGACGATCGTCAGAGCCGCGCGGCCGAGCCGGATGGCGAAAAAGTGGCCCATCACGCCGCGTCCCGCGTTTCGGCACCCGTGACCAGGTGGCAGGCGACTTGCCTGTTGCCGCCGATGCTTGAGAGTGCCGGCACCTCGCTTGCACAGCGCGCGATGGCGCGCGGGCAGCGCGGATGGAAAGTACAGCCTTGAGGGCGCGCCGCCGGGTTCGGCGGATCGCCAGCGAGCACGATGCGGCCCGCGCTGCGGCGGCCCGGTGCGGGCGAGGCCGAGACCAGCGCCTGCGTGTACGGATGCTCGGGCCGCGCAAACAGATCATCGGCGCTGCCGATCTCGACGATGCGGCCAAGATACATCACGGCAACGACATTGCTGATCTGCCTGACGACGCGGAGATCATGGCTGATGAACAGCAGCGTCAGCGACAGCTCGGCCTGGAGATCGGCGAGCAGGTTCACCACCTGCGCCTGGATCGAGACATCGAGCGCGCTGACCGGCTCGTCGCAGACCAGGAAATCCGGCTTGGTCGCCAGCGCCCGCGCGAGCACGATGCGCTGGCGTTGGCCGCCGGACAGCGCGCCCGGATAGCGCGCGCCATGTGCCGGCGTCAGCTCAACCGCGCGCAGCAATTCGCGAACGCGGTCTTCGCGCTCGGCGGGCATGCCGAGATCGTGGATGTCCAGGGGCTCGCGAATTTGCGCGGCGACTGGCAGCCGCCGGTCCAGCGCGCCCAGCGGATCCTGGAAGATCATCTGCATGCGTGCGCGCTGGGCGCGCCATGCAGCCGTTCCCAGCGGGGCCATCGGCTTGCCATCGAACCGCACCTCACCGCTGTCGGACGGCTCGAAGCCGAGCACGATGCGGCCCGTGGTCGATTTGCCCGAGCCGGACTCGCCGACCAAGCCCAGCGTCTCGCCCTTGGGAATGCTCAGCGACACGCCGTCGACAGCGTGAACGACGGTGCTGCGGCCGAACATTCCGGAGCGCATCGCGTAGCTGCGCGAAATCGCGGACACCTGGACGAACGGCGCGCTCATTCGGCGGCGATCCCGAGCAGCGCCCGGCGCGAAGCCTCGGCGCGGATGCAGGCGACGTTGCGGTCATGCGCGATCGGGGCCAGGCTCGGCGCGACAAGTCCGCAAGCTTCACTCGCCAGCGTGCAGCGTGGCGCGAAGGCGCAACCCTCAGGCATCCGCGCGGGATCGGGCACGGTGCCGGGAATGGCCGTCAGGCGCCGGCGCGCTCCATCGAGCGGCGGCAGCGCACCGATCAGGCCTTGCGCGTAAGGGTGCACGGGATCGGCGAAGAGCTGGTTGCTGGGTGCCTCCTCGACGATGCGGCCGGCATACATCACGGCGACACGATCGCAGTTCTCGGCGACGACCCCGAGATCGTGGCTGATCAGGACCATGGCCATGCCCATCTCGCGACGGACCGAGGAGAGCAGCTCCAGGATCTGGGCCTGAATGGTGGCATCGAGCGCGGTAGTCGGCTCGTCCGCGACCAGCAGGTCGGGATTTCCGGCGAGCGCCATTGCGATCATGATGCGCTGGACCTGGCCGCCGGAGAATTCGTGCGGATAGGCGGACAGCCGCCGGCCTGCGTCGGGAATCCCGACGAGATCGAGCAGCCGCCGCGCTTCCGCCTTCACCGCGTCGCCCGAGAGATCGCGATGCAACGCCAGCGCTTCGCAGAGCTGCCTGCGGATGGTCAGCACGGGGTTCAACGCGCTCGCCGGATCCTGGAAGATCATCGCGACCCGCCCGCCCCTGACATGGTCGAGGTCGGCCGCGGGCGCGCCGAGGATCTCGCGGTCGTCCAGCAGTACCGAGCCCGAGACCTTGGCATGGCGCGGCAGCAGGCCCAGGGCGGCAAGCCAGGTCACCGACTTGCCCGATCCGGACTCACCGACGAGCCCGAGGGCCTCGCCCTTCTGCAAGCTGACGTCGACGCCGCGCAGCACCTGCACGCCGTTGAAGGTGACGCGCAAGTTCCGGATGCTGACCAGCGGCGCCACGTCAGGCCTCGAAATTGCCGGCGCGGAAATCCATCGCGAAGGCGGGCGCTGCCTTCCACTTGATGGATTTCGGCTTGGCCGTGAAGGTCGCGTTCTGGTGTAGCACCGTATAGGCGGGGTCCTCGCGCTCGGCGATCTCCAGCATGCGGCGGAACGCCTTCTTGCGGGCTGGGCGATCGGTCGAGGTCTCCAGGAACTCCGATAGCTTGTTTAGCTCGACATTGGTCCACTCGCCGATCTGCTGCTGCTGGCCGTTCGGCCCGTGCTGGGCAACCAGCGACGACACCGGATCGTTGAAGGCGGCCGAGTTCGACCAGTCGCGCACCGCGCGGGTCGGCGCCCGCTCCATGATCTGGGACCAGTTCTCCTTGGTCTCGATCTGCACGTTGAGGCCGACCGACTTCCACATTTCGACCAGGATCTGCGCGGTCGCGACCTGGTTGGTGTAGTAATTGCTGAGCAGGCGATAGGGAATCGGATCGCCCTTGTAATTGGCCTGCTTCAACAGATCCTGCGCAAGCTTGGGATCATAGGCCGGCACGCTCCAGTCCGCGTTGAATATGTCGCCGTAGAATTCCCATTGCAGGCCCTTCGGCACGCGGGTGCGGCCGGCCCACAGGCTGTCGACGATGGCCTGGCGGTCGATTGCGTGAGTAAAGGCGCGCCTGACAAGCGGATTGGCGAGCTGGGCGTGGTTCTTGTCGAACACGGTCAGGCGATGATTGAGAATGGTGCCGCCCTGCACTTCGAACGCGGAATTCTTTTCGATGCCGGCGATCTGGTCCGGCGGGATGTCGCAGGCGAAGTGGTATTCGCCCGAGAGCAGGCCGTTGATGCGGCTCGCAACTTCCGGCACTTCGAGGAAGCGGATGCGCTTGAGCGGCGGGCGGCCGCCCCAATATTCGTCGTGCGCTTCCAGCACCAGCGACACGTCGGGCTTGAGCTCGACGACCTTGTAGGGACCGGTGGTGACGGGCTTGCGCGCCCAGTCGAGGTAGCTCGCGGCTTCTTCCCAGGCCCGGCGGTTCATGATGTCGGAGCCATAGCGCGACAGCCGGCCTTCGATGGTGACGTCGGGTGTGGCGTTGTAGAAGCGCACCGTGTACTTGTCCACGGCATCGACCCGGACGAGGTCCGGCCAGATGCGGCGGGCAACGGCCGGCACATCTGGCGGCAGCTCTTTGCCGGGACGCGGCGCCGGGATCTTCTCGAAAGCCTGGATGGTGGAGCGGCTCTTGGCTTCAGTCTCGCCGAACATGCGCTCGCGGCTGAAGGTGAAGACGACGTCTTCGGCAGTGAGCTCGTCGCCATTGTGGAATTTGACGCCCTGGCGCAGCTTCACTTCGACGGTCTGGTCGTCGATGCGGCGCCATTCGGTGGCAAGGCCGGGCACGGCCTCCAGGTTGCCGCGCCAGTTCTTGGAGATCAGGCCTTCCCAGATCGAGGAGAAGAACACGCGCTCGCCGACATTGGACTGCTCGCGCAGCACGTCGAGGACGTTCGAATTGGTCACCTTCTGCACGGCGATCGTGACCGACGGACGGTTGTCGCCTTGCGCGATGGCAAAGCGCGGCAAAAGGAGCGTGCTGGCGGCAGCGCCGCCGGATTTCAGAATGGTGCGACGGGTGAACTTGCTCATGATGTGACCCCTGCCCAGGATGATGCGATTATTCGGCCAGTCCGAGCGCAGCGAGATGGGCTGCGCCGGCGCGGACGTCGTCGTGGTTGCGAAGTTCGAGGATCAGCCGCGGGTTCGAGGTCAGCCGCCCAAGGGCGCGGAACACGGCGACCCACGGGATGTTGCCTTCGCCCGGCGCCCAGTGCCGGTCGGCAAAGCCGTCGGTATCCTGCAGGTGCACATGCGTCAGCATGTCGCCGGCGGTTTCGACGTAATAGTCGACCGGCGGTGCGCCGGTGGAGATGTGGGCGTAGTTGGCGTGCCCGGTGTCGAGCGAGACGCGGACCTTGCTGCTCTCCAGCGCCTTCGCAAGGCGGACGCGGTCGCGCGGATCCTTGTCCTCGATGTTCTCGATGACGATCTCGCAGCCGATGGTCTCGGCGCGCGCGATCACTTCGGCGAGCGTCGCCTTGACCCGCTCGACCAGATTGCCGCGGTTATCGGTGTAGAGATCAAGATTGTTGTGGTCCCAGGTGGTGAACGGCGAATAGATCACCATCTGGGTCGCGCCGAGGAACTCGGCTGCATCAAGACCCTGAAGCAGGCGTTTGGTGACGGCCTGGCGGATCATGGGATCGTGGCTGTCGATCTTGAAGCCCCAGAACGGGCCGTGAATGCCGAGCCGGCCCGTGTGGCCCGCAAGCATCTGCTTGATCTCGCCGGCAGTCGCGCGCCAGTCGCTATCGAGCAGATCCGCGCGGAAAAAATCCTGGATCTCGAGATCGCGCTGCCGTTCCAGAAGCCAGTCGCGATGCGCGGGGATCGACTTGATGGACAATGCGGCGCCCAGCACCGGCTTCGACATGGCTTGCTCCTTGGCCATCAGCGATGACGGGAACAGGGCTAGACCAGTTCAATGACAGGCCGGTGAAATGCGGGTTTCGCACCGCGGACCAGATGTGGACATCTGCTCGCATCGCATTCAGGCGGCAAGGATCGCGGCATGCGCGGACGAACGCGTCAATGTTCAAACGGCGCGGGCGTGTCCGTAGTGATCCGGAATGGAAGCCTAACCAACCTTCGCGTACATCGCGGGACATCGATCGGCGGCCACTTCCACGGGCATCACCCTCTGATCGCGCTACATGGGGTTGGGGGACCACATGGGGCGGGGGATTGAAGGCTGGGGCAAGGTGACGAGGTCCGGACTCCTAGGCACTCCGGACCTCGAAACTTTTCAGATTGAACGCGATGCGCGCCGTCCGGCTGTTCAGCCGGGCGGCGCGTTCTCGTTTCAGCGTCGTCGTTCGGCCCGGCGCCTAAAGCGCGATGAATCGTCATCGCGCTTCATGCGGCTGTTTAAGCATGATCTTTTCGGAAAACCGCTTCGCACTTTTCCGGATCATGCTTTAGCGCGTCTGCGGCTCGATTGTCACCGTGCAGTCGCCCTGCCCTTGCGACGCGACCACGATGTCACCCGCGGGAGCGCCGAGGGCAATCGGCGCGGACGATCCGCCGCCGGGCATCTGGACCGTCACGCTCAGCGAATCCGTGCGCGCAGTCGAGCCGACGGTTGACGGCTCTGCTTCGGCCACGTTCCCCGAGGCATCGCGCCGCATGATCCGGCAGTTCACATTGCTCCCGCCGGCGGCCGCCATGCTCTGGCCGGCGCTGCCGCCCATCTGTGCACGAGCCCGCGACGGATCCCGCGGAACCTGGCTGACGATGCGATGCGTGCGCGGCTCCACGATGACGACGTCGTCATCCGTCGCGAAATACTCATAGTCGCGATATTCCGGCTCGATCGACACGATCTCAGGCGGCAGCCGATGCAGACGGACGCGCGAAGGGATCGTCTCACCCACCCGGATCGCGATGCTCAGGTTGCGCTCTGGTGGCGCCAGGCGCGCGCGGCTTACCGTTTCAGAGATCCGCACCTGCCGTTCAGACGTCATGCTGGTCTGCTGATTAACCTGCGTGTTGGTCTGGGTGGTCTGATTGGCTTGATTGGTCTGCGTGCCCGTCGCCGGCGCAGTCTGTGCATTGTTGGTCGGCGCCGTCCGGTTCGTGTCGGTCGCGGTGGCCGGGCGGTTGTTCTGTTGCGCCGGCGGCTGTTGTTCGGCGGCGTTGCGCGGCGGCTGGGTCTGGTTGCGCTCGTTCTGGTTGGCCGCAGCCCCACTGCGCTCGTTCTGCTGGCCCGCGGGGCCGGCCTTGGATTTCTCGGACTCGGCAGTTGATTTCTGCGGCGCGGACTTGTCCTGCTTCGTCTCTGCGCTGCTCTTGCCGCTGTCGCGCCCAGGTTTGGCGGTCTCGGCCTCGCGATTGCGATCGCGCGAAGGTTCGCGAGATTCTTGTGCCTGATCCTTCGCCTTCGGTTGATCACGTTCGGCGGCTGTAGCTGGCTGGCGCTTGTCTTCGTTGGCCTCGCGCTTGGCCGCGCCGCCTTTCTCTTCGCGACCGGCTCCCTGGAGTCTCTCCTGGGCGCCCTGCGTGCGCTCCTGAACCCGCTCTTGAGCGCCTTGGGCCGCGCCCCCGCGCTGCGGCGCAGCGCCTTTGGCCGGTTCCTCGGTCCGTTTCGGCTCGTCTCTGCGCTCACCGGGCGCCTGGGCGTAGGCCAAGCCGGAGGCGAGCATCAGTCCGACGGCCGCAGTCGATAACATCAAGTGCTTGCGCATGGTCCCTCTCCTCGACAATTCACAGCAACAGACGCGAACGTTCTGCGGGTGCGAAGGTTCCTGCCAAGGAACGGGAGCAGATCACGCGGGGCTTACATCGCGTCCTTCAGCGTGAGGCGGGCCGTGAATGTCACGGTGGTCTTGCCGACCAGCGCCATGCCCTCGACCTCGGCGCCGCCGGCCGAGTAGTCGCCCGAGAAACCGCAGGTGACCTCCCTGCCGCCGAATGCGAGGGTCTTGCCGATGGCTTCGGTATGCTGATTGACGATCATGTCGCCGCGCCACTTGCCGTTCCGGAACGTGTAGCTGCCGGTGTAATAGAAATAGCTGTCGCCGCCCATGATGCGCCCGTCGCAGAGCACGACCACGCCCCTGGCTTGGCCGCGTTTGCCGTCGCGCATTTCGATGTCGAAGATGTAGAGGCCGTTGACGACCTTGGCTTCCTCACCCGCCCCCTCTCCGACTGGCATCCGATCGTCCCCTCAATGTCCATGCGCCGCGCCGATCAGTTCGGCACGTTCCGTTCAAGTTCCTCAAGCCATGCCGCTGCGCTCGCATCCGACGGGGCCCGCCAGTCGCCGCGCGGCGACAATGACCCACCCGCCGAAACCTTCGGTCCATTCGGCATCGCCGAGCGCTTGAACTGGCTGAAAGCGAAGAAGCGACGCAGGAATACCTCGAGCCAGCGCCGGATCTCGGGAAGATCGTAGGCCCTGCGCCGGTCGCTCGGGAAGGCCGGCGGCCATTCGCCCGTGGCGACGTCCTTCCAGGCGTGCTGCGCCATGAAGGCGATCTTGGAGGGACGCATGCCGAAGCGCAGCGTGTAGAACAGGTTGAAATCCTGCAGCTCGTAGGGCCCGACGGACGCTTCCGTGCTCTGCGGCTTCTCGCCAGGCTGCACCGGCACCAGCTCTGGAGAGATTTCGGCAGCGAGGATCGAGCCAAGCGTGCGGTTGACGTTGTCGCTGAACTGGTTCGATGAGATCACCCAGCGGATGAGATGCTGGATCAGCGTCTTCGGCACGCCGGCATTGACGTTGTAATGCGCCATCTGGTCGCCGACGCCATAGGTGCACCAGCCGAGCGCGAGTTCAGAGAGATCGCCCGTGCCGATGACGATGCCGCCGTGATGATTGGCGAGGCGGAACAGATAGTCCGTGCGCAGGCCCGCCTGCACATTCTCGAAGGTGACGTCGTAGACCTTCTGGCCCTTGCCAAAGGGGTGGCCGATATCCTTCAGCATCTGCGTGGCCGTGGTGCGGATGTCGAGCTCTTGCCAGCTCGTCTGCAACGCCTTCATCAGCGCCAGCGCGTGGGTCTTGCTCTCGCTGCCGGTGGCAAAGCCCGGCATGGTGTAAGCCAGGATGTTTTCGCGCGGCAGGCCGAGGAGATCGACTGCCTTGGCGGCGACGATCAGGGCGTGCGTGGAATCGAGCCCGCCGGAGACGCCGATCACGACGCGCTTGGTGCCGGTGGCACGCATCCGCTGAACGAGGCCGGCGACCTGGATGTTGTAGGCCTCATAGCAATCCTGCTCGAGCAGGCTCTCGTCGCTCGGCACGAACGGAAACCGCTCGACCTTGCGCAGGAAGCCGACGTCGGCGGCGGGCGGCTTCAGCGCGAATGTCACCTTGCGGAAAAACGCCTCTCGCTGGCGGCGATTGTCGTCGAACGTGCCCATCAGCGCGCGCTCCTGCCTGAGCAGGTCGAGATCGACGTCGGCCAGCGTAATCTGGCCGTCCTGGCGGAACCGCTCGCCCTCGGCCAGCAGCACGCCATTCTCGTAGATCGAGGTCTGGCCGTCCCAGGCCAGATCGGTGGTCGATTCCCCTGCTCCGGCGGCGGAATAGACGTAGGCTGCGAGGCATCGCGCCGATGTCGATTGGCACAGCAGCGCGCGCGAGCGCGCCCGGCCGATCGTGATCGGGCTGCCCGAGAGGTTGATCAGCACGCTGGCGCCCGCGAGCGCGAGCTCGGATGCCGGCGTCACCGGAATCCACATGTCCTCGCAGATCTCGACGCCGATGGTGAGGCCCGGAACGTCCTCGGCCGAGAACAGAAGGTCGACGCCGAACGGCGCATGCAGCCCGCCAAAGGAGATCGTCTCTCCGGCGATGCCCGCGCCGGAGGCGAAATGCCGTCCTTCGTAGAATTCGCGGTAGGTCGGCAGATAGCTCTTGGGCACAACGCCAAGCACGGTGCCGCGATGGATGACGACCGCACAATTGTAGATGCGATGGCCAAAGCGCAGCGGTGCGCCGACGATCAGGACCGTCATCAGTGCCGCGGAGGCCTCGGCGATCGCAGCGAGCCCGCGCTCGACCGCATCGAGCAGCGGATCCTGCTTGACCAGGTCTTCGATCGCGTAGCCGGACAGGCACAGCTCGGGAAACACGGCAACCGCCACCGATTGTTCGTGGCAGGCATTGGCCGCCACCAGGACGGTCTTCGCATTGGCCGAGGGGTCGGCCACGCGGGAGGTGGTGACGCAGGCCCCTACGCGCGCAAATCCATGGGCATAGATCGAGTGGAAAGACATCAAGCGCTGTACCTTCAATCCTTGCAATCTCTTCAACCTCTTGCGCCACTAGCCGCAGCCGCCAGCACCGCATCATATGTAGCCCATCGACCGGCGCCCGTGCAGGCCATCCGCCATCATGCATAACCGATTTGCATGTCGGCCAGCCGGCGCCCGCGACGTCAGGCGCTGCGCGCCAAGACCCCGGACAGATCATCGCGCAGCCATTCGGCGATCCGAGGCCAGGCATGGGCGTGGGTCCGCGCCCCCATGAAAAGGCCGAGATGACCGCTCGGCTCGGAAGCTGCCGCAATGAAAGGCGGCGGGGTGCCGACGAGATCAGCGGTGGCGAGCGCCTGCACAGCCGGCACGACGTCGTCGTCCAACCCGGCCAGCAGGAAGATCGGCGCCTTGACGTCCTTCAGGTCAACCGGGCGGCCGAGCGCGACGAATTTGCCGCCGGCAATCCGGTTCTCCCGGAAAATCCAGTTGACGATCTGAAGGTAATAAGTGCCCGGCAAATCGAGCGTCTCGCTATTCCAGCGGTCGAAGCGCGCGAGTAGGGTCGCGCCCTCCTCGTCCGAGAGTCCCCTCTGCAACGCCACTGCGATATCGTCGCTGTCAGGCGCCTTGGACCAGAAGCGCAGCATCTCCTCGCCGCTGACATTGCCGCCGCCGCGAGCGACGAGCTGGTCGTATACCAGGTCGGGTGCGTTGCGGGCGAGCCGCGACAGCGCCGAGTCGATCGACAGATCGACCGGAGCGCCGACCAGGACCAGCCGCCGCACCTTGGCCGGAAAGCGCGCCGCATAGAGCAGCGACAGCCAGCCGCCCTGGCACAGCCCGATGAGATCGACCGGCGCGCCGATCTCGTCGATGGCGACGTTGAGATCGGTCAGATAGCTGTCGATCGAGAGATAGCGCATCTCCGGCGTGGCTGACCGCCAGTCGGTGAGATAGACGCGGTCGATGCCGCCATTTTGCAGCGACTGCACCACGCTGTGGCCAGGCGCGAAGTCGGCGATCGGGGCCCGATGCAGCGCATAGGGTGCGCAGACCAGCGCCGGCTGACCGGACCGCGTCTGCGTGAAATCGCGCAGGCGCATGGTCGCAAGCTCCAGCGCAACCGTGCTGGGCGTCGTCCACGGCAAGCTGCTCTCGCCCTGCTCCGCAGTTCCGCGCTCCAGCCACCAGAAACAGGCGTCCATAGCCAGTCGCGCCGCCGCAAATGGCCACAGCATCGGGTCATCCGGCGCATGCCCCGGTCCGCCTGGCTGTCTGCCGGCCTTCTCCACCATGGCTATCTCATCCTCACAGGAACGCCTCGAGGCTCACGACCGAAATGCCGCGATCCTTAAAACTCCTATGGGTGGCAGCCACGGAGCCGTCGAGATCGATGCCGCGACAGGCGTCCTCGACGACGGCGACCTCGAAACCGGCCGTGCGGGCGTCCTCCGCCGAGAAGCGAACACAGAAATCCAGCGCCAGACCGGCGACGAAGACGGTCTTCAGCTCGCGTTCGCGCAAGTAACCGAGCAGTCCGGTCGGCGTCTTATGGTCGTTCTCGAACAGCGCCGAATAGGAATCGATGCCGCGGCGAAAGCCCTTGCGCACCACCAGGCTCGCGCTGACAACGTCGAGCTCCCGGTGGAATTCAGCGCCCGTCGTACCCTGCACGCAATGAGAGGGCCAGAGCACCTGGGTGCCGTAGTCGAGCTCGATGGTCTGGAACGGCTGCTTGCCGGCATGGTTGGCCGCGAATGACACGTGATCCCGCGGATGCCAGTCCTGAGTCAGCACCACATTGGCGAATTTTTGGGCGACTCGGTTGATGGCGGGGACGACCTTTTCGCCGCCGGGAACGGCGAGCGCCCCGTTGGTGCAGAAGTCGTTCTGCACGTCAATCGCCAGCAGCACGTCGCGGTCGGAAATCTTCATCGCTGGTCTCGTTGCATCTGCCGGCGCGAAGGCGCCAGGCGCGCTTCCCCTAGTGTCCGCCTTCCCGCGCTGCTGCGCAACCGTTGGTCCGTGAGGAAGCACCCGCGAATTGGTCCCGGAAAGGCGCTCAGGGTGCAACGGTTTGACATCAACCGTGTTGACTAGCTGCACCCAGGGACGGATTCTGACAGCCGTTCGCAATTTGCGATCAGAGAGCGGAGGAAGCGGTTCCCGCAGCCCGTGCGGCTGCGGCAGCCATATGGCCATGACGATCGGCAAGACAGGACAAATTCTACTCGCCGATATCGGCGGCACCAATGCGCGCTTCGCGCTGAGCCAGGCTGAATCGAGTAACAGCGATCCGACCGGACCGATCGACTACGTCAAGGTCGCCGACTTCCCGACCGTTCGGGAGGCCATCGTCGATGTTCTCGCTCGCAGGTTCTCCGGCGGGCAGCCCCGAAGAGCTGTGCTGGCGGTGGCCGGCCCTGTCACCAACAATCGCTGCGTCATGACCAACAGTCCGTGGGTCATCGACGGCAACGAGCTGCAAGCTGCGCTCGGCTTCGACAGCGTCCACGTGCTCAACGACTTCGAAGTGGTGGCCTGGTCTCTTCCCGCCTTGCAGCCTGCCGACCTCATTCCGCTTGGCGGGCAGGATGGCCTGCCCGGAGAGCCCCTGCTGGTGGTCGGGCCCGGAACCGGCTTTGGGGTGTCCTGTTTGGTCGAGCGCCATGGCGCACGGCTGGCGGTCGTGACCGAGGCCGGTCACGCCACCCTGCCGGCGGAGAACGAGCGCGAGGAACGCGTGATCGCCTGTCTGCGCAAGCGCCTTGGCCATGTCTCCATCGAGCGCGGCGCGCTCTCAGGTTCTGGCCTGCAAAGCCTCTACGAGGCCCTCGCGGAGGTCGATGGCGCCCAGGTACCACATCGGGATCCTGCCGCCATCACCAAGGCCGCGCTGGAGGGCAATTGCCCCGTCAGCCGTGCGACGCTCGACATGTTCTGCGCCATCCTCGGCTCGGTCGCGGGCAATCTCGCGGTGACCTTCGGCGCCCGCGGCGGCGTCTATATCGCCGGCGGGATCGTGCCGCGTTTTCCCGAGTTCCTCGCGGCGTCCGCATTCCGAGCACGCTTCGAGGCCAAGGGACGCTTCCAGGATTACTTGCGCAACATCCCGACCAGGCTGGTGATCAAGCCTGATGCGAGCTTCGTCGGCCTCAAGATGTTCGCCCAGCACAATCCAAATTGACTAAATTGAGCGGAGGAAGCGCCCTCTCGCGGTCCAGCAATTCACAACTGATTGCCGCGTACACCCGATTCCGCGCGGGATCGTGCTTGCCTGCGCGTTTCCGATGCGAAACAATCCTGTCTGTGTGTGGCGTAGTTGCGGGGGCGTGGCATGCGTAAACAGGATTTCGGTTTCGACTATCACCGCTATCACCGCCTGCTGCGGGAGGCGGACAACGAAGACAAGCGGCTGGCCCTGATCGAGCTCCTGATCGAGGAAAAGGCAAGGGACCGGCTGGCCGCCCAGCGCGCTTCGGATCGCGCCGCCATGACGGCGCACACCATTGCCACGGTGCTGAGAAACGGTCGCAACTGAGGCTTGCGAGCTCGTCCCGGCGCGTGAGAACACGAGGCGATTGCGACTTCATTAACGATGCCTCGCAATCTGGCGTCAAACTTTTTGCTCTAAGAGTTCCCCCACCTGAGGCAAATCAGGGTCAATAACCCATAAGGGGGGAAGTGAACATGAGCATGATCTCGCTCGCCGTGATGCCGGCCGCCGTCGAAGCGCGGTTCGCCGTTTCTTCGTTCAAGACCATCTTGCTGTTCTGCTGCACGGGCCTGGCCGTCTCGTTCGGCTTGATCGCGCGTGGCATCGATCTCAGCGCCGGCCTGATCTGACAGCGCGCCGAGCTGTTTCGCCAAATGGCCGCCCCCCCGACGGGCGGCCATTTTCGTTTGGCGATCTCAGTGCGGCGTCTCGCCGTCACCAGTGCGGCGTCTACGCCGTCACCAGGGAGGCGTCCACGCCATCACTCAGTGCGGCGCCTTCTCTGTGGCTTCCGGAAACATCGAATCGATCATCGCCTTGAGCTGATCCATCGCGATCGGCTTGCGCAGGATCGGCCTTCGCCGCAGCAAGGACGGCAGCAGCTCCGGTCCATAACCCGTCGCGAACAGAAACGGTTTTCCGCGTCGCTCGATCAGATCGGCGACGGGATCGACGTAGACGCCCATCAGATTGATGTCGAGGATGGCCAGATCATACTGCGCGGTCATGGCAAAGGCGCTGGCGTCGCGGACATTGTCCGCTTCCGCGACGACGCGGTGGCCGAGCTCCTCCACCATGTCGGCGATCATCATCCGGATCAACGCCTCGTCTTCGACCAGGAAAACGGAGAGTCCGTCCGCCATATCAACCCCGCAGTCAGCCTTACGAAGCTAACCATAACCGAATTGCGGAGAGGATACACGAATTCGTGGCCGCCGCCCTTAATTCAGACGCGCCCGATCCGATTCAACTTGATCAATCCAGTCCTCGCTCGTGGCTCAGGCGCACCATCTCCTGAATGAACACCTGCTTCTGCTTGTCATCGAGGCTCGAATAGAGCGGCTCGGCCGCGTCGGCCACGTTGCGCTGGTCGGCCGCCCGGTCGATCAGGAACTGCGCCTCGTTGCGCATCTGCTCGATGATGTCGTCGGGCGGATCGCGCTTGGCGCGCGCGACCCGAAGGTTGAGCCGCTCTGCACCATTATGCCCGAGGTAGTGCATGGCGCTCGAGAAGCCGTACCAGTGCTTCTCCTGATCGGGCGTGAGGTTCAGTTCGGTCTTGATCCGCTCGATATAGGCATCGCTGTTGGCAACGATCTGTTCCGCGCTCTGCTGCGGAGCGCCGGTCTGGGTGAGAACCGTGACATCCTTATTTTCTTTGTTGTCCTTGCCATTCTGCGGGGCGTTCTTCGCTTCCTTGCTCGCTTTGGAGCCCTTCCCCGCCTTGGCGCTCTTGGCGTCCTTGTCCTTGCCGCCCGGCTGCTTGGCATCCTTGCTTGCATCCTTGCTGGCCTCCTTGGGCGGCGGCGCCTGATTGCCATTGTTGCCGACGCCGAGCACGCCGGTGAAGACGCCCACCACGCCGCCGATGGCGCCGCCAAGCACGCCGCCGACCGGACCTGCCGCCTTGTTTCCGGCCGCCGCGCCCTCCTGAACGCCTTTGACCAGACCTTGGGCGTTCGCCACCGCGGCGACGCCCAGCAGCAGCGCGAGCACGGACCCCAGCGCAAACCATCGTCGCAGGTGAAGCCGCGCTGGCAGCACCGGTTTGATCATTCTCGTCTCCATCGTCGATCTGGCTGGCCTCTCCGGCGAAAGGCCCATGACAATTGCAACTCTATCGTTTCCGCCGCGCCGAGGTCCAGACGCCACCAATCGCCGTCCACGCCCGAAAAGTCTTTCGCGCGAAGCGGTTATGCAGGCTTATTCGAAACTGCGGCGTAATTGCGCACAGATCGTTCGAGGGCTCGCTTGCGCGAAGTGTGCGCCGCAAAAATGAACGTCCGCGGTTTGCCTGCAGCACACGGTCGTGAATGCGCTCGCGATCCTGCCGGGCACACCAATAGTTCTAGACGAGGAGCCGTTCGGCTTTCTCGACAGACGCGATCAATCATGATCTGATCGCGCTACCAATTTGCTGCGACCTCGCGTGAAATGCCGACGCGGGCCGACGGCACCAATAAGAAAATCCAACAACGAGAACTCAAGAAAGAAGTCTCTCAGAGGAAACTCCAACAACAACACCCAAGCGAGGAAACGAGATGTCACGCAAGACACTGACGCGACGTCAATTTGTGGCTGCCACTGCAATGTCCTCCGCGGCGCTGATCACGGCGCCTTATGTCAGAGGCGCTTACGCCGCCGGCAAGCTCTCAATCGGGTTCTGGGACCATTGGGTGCCCGGCGCCAACAAGGCCTCGACCGATCTCGTCAACGAATGGGCCGCGAAGGAGAAGGTGGAAGTCTCCATCGACTACATCACCAGCAACAACAAGAAGATCGAGCTGACCGCCGCGGCCGAAGCCCAGGCCAAGTCGGGTCATGACATTCTTCAGATGCCGAGCTGGTGGCCGCAGGCCTATGCCGAGAATCTCGAGCCGCTCAACGACGTCGTGGAGCCGCTCCTCAAGCAGAATGGCGAGGTGAACGGCACCGTCAAATATCTCGGGAATTCGGGCGGCAAATGGCTCGCGGTGCCCGCGACCCCCGGCAGCCAGATCAAGGGGCCCTGCTCCCGCATCGATTTGATGAAGCAGCACGCCGGCATCGACGTACAGGAGATGTACCCGGCCGGCAGCCCGCCCAAGGCGGACAACTGGACCATGGAGACCTTCCTGAAGGCAGCCGAGGCTTGCCAGAAGGCTGGCTTTGCATTCGGCATCGGCCTCGGCGAGACCACCGACAGCGTGGATACCGCCGGCGCGATCTTTCAGTCCTTCGGGGCCGAGCTCGTCAACGCCAAGGGCGATATCACGGTGAAGACCGATCAGGTTCGCCAGGCCATGGAATTCTACAAGAAGCTGATCGCGTTCCTGCCGCCGGATGCACCCTCCTGGGACGACGCTTCGAACAACAAATGGCTGATCTCCGGCCGTGGTGCGATGATCCTGAATCCGCCGAGCGCCTGGGCTGTTGCCAAGCGCGATGCGCCGCAGGTCGCCGAGCAGTGCTGGACGCACGGCTTCCCGTCCGGTCCGAAGGGCCGGTTTGCGCCGTACCTGCCGTACTTCTGGGGCGTCTGGAGCTTCGGCAAGAACAAGGAGGCGGCCAAGAGCCTGCTCGTTCACTTGTCCGCGCCGTCATCGATCGAGAAGTTCGTCGCGGTGAGCGGCGGCTATGATCTGCCGGCGTATGCGAACATGACCAAGTTCAAGACCTGGGCGGAAGAAGCGCCGCCGAAGGGAACGCTCTATCACTATCCGGACCCGCACAAGCATCAGACGCTGTCGATCGCGGCATCGCCGGCGCCGCCCAAGATCGCACAGCAGATCTACTTCCAGGCGACGCTGACCAAAATGGCACTGCGTTATGCGCGGGGCGAGACGTTGGAGCAGGCGCTCGCCTGGGCCGAGGGCGAGTGCGAAGGCTTCATGCGGAGCTAGGCCGGGGCCTGCTGACAGGGCGGCTCGCGTCACGTGCGTGAGCTGCCCGGGCTGCATGCTTCAATCCGCTTGACCGTGAAGCCGCATGGCCGGCTTCACGGTTGGACAGCATAAGAGCATAGAGAAAGACTAATCCAAGGAATCTGACATGGCCGATGTCGTCGTTGAGCGAGGTCGCGTCGCCCGTGCGGCGGGCGCCCGCAGGGGATCGAGCCTGCGCAATGCGCTCGGGCGCAAATCGACGGTGGCGTTTTTCCTGACGCTGCCGCTGATCCTCCTGATCGCGCTGCTCGTGCTCTACCCCGCCTTCTATTCCGTTCATCTGGCGACGCTGAACAAGTCGATGACGAAGTTCGTCGGCTTCGGCAACTTCACCTTCCTGTTCAAGCGCGAGACGTTCTGGATGGTGGTGCAGCAGTCCTGCATCTTCGCGATCACGGCCGTGATCTTCAAGGCGCTGATCGGCTTCATCGTCGCGCATTTCGTCCACAACATTCCGGCCAAGGGCCAGCGCAAATGGCGCGGCATGCTGCTGGTGCCCTGGGTGATCCCACCGGCGATGAGCACGCTGGCCTGGCTGTGGCTGTTCGACCCTTCCTACAGCGCCTTCAATTACACGCTGTCCTTCTTCGGCGTCGGCCCGATCCCCTGGCTCGGCGACACCTTCTGGGCACGCTTCTCCGTCATCCTCGTCAACATCTGGTACGGCGCGCCATTCTTCATGATCATGTATCTGGCCGCGCTGAAATCCGTCCCCGATCAACTCTACGAGGCCGCCGCGATCGATGGCGCCAATTGGTGGCAGCGGATCTGGTACGTCACCTTGCCGATGATGCGCAACATCATCGCCATCACCACGCTGTTCTCGCTGATCGTCACCTTCGCCAATTTCGACATCGTGCGCATCCTGACCTCAGGCGGTCCGCTGGATACGACGCATCTGTTCGCCACCTGGGCGTTCCAGGTCGGCATCCAGAGCAGCGACATTCCGCTCGGCGCCTGTGTCTCGCTGTTCATGGTGCCGATCCTGGCGGTCGCTGCGATCTTCATCCTGCGCGATGTCAACAAACGCGGAAACGAAGCCTGATGAGCACGCTCGCAATCGACAAGGCCGGCCCCTCCCGCAAGATCAAGTATGGCAGCATGAGCCGCGACCGCGCCTGGGCGCTGCGCTGGTCCTATTTCTTCCTGGTGCTGTTCGCGATCTTCTTCCTGACGCCGCCAATCTACATGCTGATCACCTCGCTCAAGAGCAGCGCGGAGATATCGGCGGCAACCAATCCCTGGTGGGTGTTCCACCCGACGCTGTCGAACTATGTCGAGCTGCTGAGCTCGAACCAGTTTCTGCGCTTCTTCTGGAACTCGTCGATCGTGTCGATCGTGGTCGTGATCATCACGATGCTGATCAGCATCCCCGCGGCCTTTGCGCTGGCGCGGATGAAGTTCTGGGGCTCAGCGACGCTGGCCACCGGTGTCTTTCTTACCTACCTGATCCCGGACAGTCTTCTCTTCATCCCGCTGTTCAAGATGCTCGGGGTCGTCCAGGACTACACCGGCATCACGCTGCTCAACCGATGGTACGTGCTGCTGTTCATCTATCCGACGTTGACGGTGCCGTTCTGCACGTGGATCATGATCGGCTATTTCGCCTCGATCCCGAAGGAGCTCGATGAAGCCGCCCTCATCGACGGCGCCTCGTGGCTCCAGACCTTGACCCGGATCTTCATTCCCGTTGCATTGCCCGGGCTGATCGCGGCGACCATCTTCGCCTTTACGGTGTCCTGGGCCCAGTTCCTCTATCCGCTGGTGTTCACGACCTCGATCGATCAGCTCGTGCTGCCGGTCGGCATCACCACCACACTGATCAAGGGCGACGTCTTCAACTGGGGACAGATCATGACCGGCGCGCTGCTTGGCGCCGCGCCGCCGCTGATCATCTACGCCTTCCTGATGGACTATTACATTGCCGGCCTGACCGCCGGCGCGACGAAGGGTTGAAATTGAGGGGTTGAAGTGCAATGGCCGACGTTTCCCTGCGTAAGGTGATCAAGCGTTACGACGATGTCGAAGCCGTGCGCGGCATCGATCTCGATATCTCCGATCATGAATTCATCGTGCTGGTGGGCCCCTCCGGCTGCGGCAAGTCGACGACGCTGCGCATGATCGCAGGGCTCGAGGACATCACCGACGGTGACATCATGATCGGCGGCGACGTCGTCAATGACGTGCCGCCGAAGGACCGCGACATCGCCATGGTGTTCCAGAATTACGCGCTCTACCCGCACATGACGGTCGCGGAGAACATGTCGTTCGGCCTGCGCCTGAAGCACTATCCCAAGGCTGAGATCAAGGCGCGAGTGACCGAGGCCGCCCGGCTCCTCGACATCACCGACCTGATCGATCGCAAGCCGAAGCAGCTATCCGGCGGCCAGCGCCAGCGCGTCGCGATGGGCCGCGCCATCGTGCGCAATCCGAAGGTGTTCCTGTTCGACGAGCCGCTGTCCAATCTCGACGCCAAGCTGCGCGTGCAGATGCGGATCGAGATCAAGAAGGTGCACCAGAAGGTGCGCACCACCACGGTCTACGTCACCCACGACCAGGTCGAGGCGATGACGCTGGCCGACCGCGTCGTTGTGATGAACAAGGGATGTATCGAGCAGATCGGCACGCCGAACGAGCTCTACCACAAGCCGGCCACACGCTTCGTCGCGGGCTTCATCGGCTCGCCCGCGATGAACTTCATTCCGTGCCGGCTCGAGGACGTCGGCGGCACGCTCCAGATCCGTCTCACCGACCGCATCGCTTTCCCGCTGCCCCCAGCCCGCGCCGCACGCTACAAGACTCTGCCGCGCACCGAGAAGCTGCTGCTGGGCCTTCGCCCCGAGCACCTCACCGAGTCGCATGCGCATCTCGCGCCCGGCGTCGAAACCTTCGAGACCGTGCTCGACGTGACCGAACCGATGGGGATGGAGACGCTGGTCTATTTCGGGCTCGACGGCACGCCGGTCTGCGGCCGCGTCGATCCCAATGCCGGCGCCAAGGACGGGGCACCCATGCGTTTGGCGATGGACCTCAACAACATGCACCTGCTAAACGAGGCGTCCGGCGTCGTGTTGTGATGCCGGTCCAAGAAACTCGCGCAGGCAGGAGACGATGGCGACCAACAAGAAGAAGATTTTCGTTACGCAAACTTTGTCGCAAGGGGCACGCGCCCTCCTCACCCAGCGGGACGATATCGAGCTCGTCGAGTTTCCGAACCTGATCTCCGCCAAGGACTTCGAGGCTCTGCTCAAGAGCCATGCACCGGTCCATGGCGTCGCGCTCGGCGCCACCGCCTTTGGCGAGACCGAGCTCGACGCCGCGAAGGACATGAAGGTGGTGACCCGCATCGGCGTCGGCTACGACGCCGTCGACGTGCCCGCCCTCTCCCGCCGCAAGGTGCCGCTGATGGTCGCTGGCAGTGCCAACTCGCCCTCGGTCGCGGAAGCCGCGCTGTTCATGATGCTGACGCTGGCGAAGCGCGCGCAGGAATTGCACGCTTGCGTCAAGGACGGCAAATGGGCCGACCGGCTCGGCATGCTGCCGTTCGATCTCTACGGCAAGACCGTGCTGATCATCGGCTTCGGCCGTATCGGCAGTCGCACCGCCAAGCGCTGCCTAGCGATGGAGATGAAGGTACAGGTCTATGATCCCTACAAGCCGGCTGCCGATATCAAGGCCGCCGGCTGCGAGCCCGTCGCCGATTTCGATGCCGCGCTGCCTCATGCCGATTTCGTCACCATCCATTGTCCGAAGACGCCGGAGACGGTCGGCCTGTTCGATGCGGCACGGATCGGCGGGATGAAGCCGAAATCCTACCTCATCAACACCGCGCGCGGCGGCATCGTGAAAGAGGCCGCGCTCTATGACGCGCTGGTCTCCGGCAAGCTCGCCGGTGCCGGTATCGATGTGTTCGAGGTGGAGCCGCCGCCGCTCAGCAACGCACTGTTTGCCCTGCCCAACGTCATCATGGCCCCGCATGTTGCCGGCGTTACCATCGAGGCCGTGAGCCGCATGAGCGAGCAGACCGCGCGCAACATCCTGAGTGCGCTGGACGGCGATCCCATCCGGCAGAACGTCATCAACCAGGACGTGCTGGGCTGAGCCGAACTCCGGGCGGGCGGCGCAGGCGCTCGCTTGGGACGACCAAAAACCGTCCCATTTTGGTGCAGATCGAGCCCCAACTCAGCCTTAATCAAACGCGCGTAATGAGCCAGGGCGCACCGGCAGTGGGACAGACCAGCCGGCCGCGTCGAGCTGGAGGATGGACCCTTGGCAGAGATCGACCCGACCGACCACGCGCTGGCGACCATCGCCAGCATTTTAGAGCACCCCGAGCCCGTTCTCGTCGTACGGGAGACCGAGACCGAAATGATGGTCGCTGGTGAACGTGAGCACATCGCCGCCGACGAGCAGCCAATTGTCGACGAGCATCCAGTGGTCGAGGAGCAGCCGCTGGTGCCGGAGCACACTGATGCGGATGGCTACAGCAAGGTCGGCCCGGGCCCGATGGTGGCGATCCGCCTCAAATGGACAGTCCATCGCGGCGACGACGGCCAATTCTACGTCCACGAGACCATCGGCGAGCAGTCGGCGCCCGTGGTTAGCGGCCCGATGACGAGCGAAGCCGCCGTGCATTTCGTCGACGCGCAGGAGCACGAAGCGCATCGGCGTTTCGAAGAGCTGCGCAGCGAAATTGCCGGCCGCAGCTCGCTCGCCGAATTCGAGCGCAAGGGCGAAGCGTAGGTTTACGTCGCTGTACACCTCTCCCCGCCGGGGAGAGGTGAAGGCCGAGCATCTACTTCCTTCCCAGATAATCCTTCTTCACGAGTTCGACGCCGGCGTGCCGCAACAGGTCGTAGGCCGTCGTCACGTGAAAGAAGAACTGCGGGACGCTGAAGGTCAGCAGCAGCGTTCGTCCGGTGAATGGCAGCTCGGTGCCGTTCTTCAGCTTGAAGAACACATTGCGTTCGGCCGACGCGTCTATCTCGGCGCGCGGCAGGCTTTCGATGAACTCGATCGACGTCGCGATGCGTGCCTGAAGTCCGGCCATGTCGTGCTCCAGCACCGGCAGCGTGATCGGTTCGCGCTCCGCCAGCAAGGCCGGGGCGACCACGCCATGGCGGCAGGCCTCGCCGACCTGCTGCGCCAGATCGTACATGTTCGGCGCCAGGCGCATACCGAGCAGAACCGCCGGATTGAACTTGCGGGTCTCGGCATAGGCCACGCCCTTGTCGAGCAATCCGGACAGGTTGCGCAAGTACGGCACGAAGAGGCCTACCGAGGCCTCGTACATCGAGATCGTCACCTCTGAATTCCCTTCAATTCCGCCTCGCCAGCGACGGGCATCTGGTCTAAATCCACCCCGCACAATGACAGCTCGGGCACGGGTGGAAAAGAGATGATCGTTCGAATCTGGGCAGCTTTGGCCGTGGCGTTGCTGGTGAATCTCTCGGCGCACGCGCAGCAGGCGCCCTCGCGCCTCGACGAGATAGTCAAGCGCGGCACCTTGCGCGTCGGCATGACCGGCGACTACAAGCCCTTCACCTATCTGGACAAGACCACGCAGCAATTCAGCGGCTTCGACGTCGACATGGCGCAGGCCCTTGGCAAGGCGCTCGGCGTCAAGGTCGAATTCGTGCCGACGGCCTGGCCGAAGCTGATGAAGGATTTCGAGGCCGACCAGTTCGACATCGCCATGGGCGGTGTCTCCGTCACGCTCGACCGGCAGAAGAAAGGCTTCTTCTCCACGCCGATCATGCGGGAGGGCAAGACGCCGATCGCGCGCTGCGCCGACACGGCCAAGTACCAGAGCATCGCCGACATCGACAAGAAGGGCACCCGAATCATCGTCAATCCGGGCGGCACCAACGAACGCTTCGCGCGCGCCAACATCAAGGATGCCGAGATCACCGTCTTTGCCGACAACACCGTGATCTTCGACGAGATCGCCAAGGGCAACGCCGATCTGATGATGACCGACGCCTCCGAGACGCGATACCAGCAGAAGCAGCATGCCGGCGTGCTCTGCGCGGTGCACCCTGAAAAGCCGTTCGATTTTTCGGAGAAGGCCTATTGGCTGCAGCGCGATGTCGCGTTGAAAGCCTTCGTCGACCAATGGCTGCACATCTCGATGGAAGACGGCAGCTACAAGAAGATCTATGCCGCCTGGTTCAACTAGGCTGCGTCGCCCTGTCGCTCGCTTCGGCCAAACTGTGGACGGGTTCCGGGCGTATTGAACCCGAACGCATTGCAGCACGACTCATACGGATGAAAGTGATCTAGATCACTTTTTGCGATCGAACCGGAGCGTATGCGTCAGTCCGGGGACCATCTGTTCAGGAGATGCGAAATGAGGAAGCTGTTGGCTACGGCCGCATTCCTGTTGGCGAGCACGGCTGCTCAGGCACAATACACTTTCGAATATGGCGGGCGCACCATCCGCATCGATCCCGACCGCGGCACGGTGCAGATCCCCGGCGTGTACGACAACACCGGCCAGGGCAAGGCCAAGAAGGCCAAGAAGAACGAGCAGGCGCCGCAGCAGGCCACGGTGGATCCGCAAGCGCCGGCTGCTGCTCCGGCACCTGCCCCCGCTCCCGCCGCCGCGCCGCCCGCGGCCGTGCAGGCGCCTGCACCCGCCGCCGCAGCAGCGCCGCCCGCAGCGCCGCAACCACCCGCTCCGTCACCGGCCACCGCCAACAACACGCCCGCCGACACGGCCGTGGCGCCGCCCCCTGCGCCGCCTTCGGCCGCTGCTCCCGTCGAGCAGCAGGCGGCGCCCGCTGTGACGCCACCGCCCGCCCCGACCGTGGCTGCCGCACCACCGGCGCCGCCTCCGCCACCCGCGCCGGCGCCTGCCCCCGCTCCCGTTCAGGCGGCTGCAGCCACGCCTGCTCCGGCAGCCGCGCCCACGCGCGATCTGAATTCGCCGCTCGGCGTTTGGCTCACGGAGGAGAAGGAAGGCAAGGTCCGCATCGAGCAATGCGGCACCAATCTCTGCGGCTATTCGGTCGATTCGAAATCGAACCAGAACGGCGAGCAGGTCCTGATCAACATGAAGCCCGGCAAGGACCAGAAATGGTCAGGCCGCATCCTCGACCCCAATTCCGGCTCGACCTACGACTCGACGATCGCGATGAAGGGCACCGACCGGTTGCGCGTGCAGGGCTGCGCCTTCGGCGGCATGTTCTGCGGCGGCCAGACCTGGACGCGGGTGAACTGAGATCGGACTGATCGTTCTGACCAATGCAAGGGGGCCCCGATGCGGGTCCCTTTGTTTTTACGCGCCCTTCTGTTGCGAGGTGAGCAACCTCACTCAACCTCCTGCACACGTGACAGCCCTCACATCGCCGGTTCCCGGTCCATGTCACGATCCCCGAACGGTCAACCACAGGGGCGTGTCATGAACGGCTTTCGCAAGGCTCTCTTCGCCACCATTGTCACTATCGCCTTCCCGCTCGCGCAGGCCGATGCTGCGGGCTCCGCCTTCGACGGTGCATGGAATGTCCGCATCGCCTCCTCGATCCAGGCCTGCGGCGACGGCGCGACCGTCTCGATCGGAATCAACAATGGTCACATCGCATCGAGCAGCGCCGCGGTGACGGCGTCGGGCCGCGTCGCCGATGCCGGCAACATCAACGTCACGCTGAGCACCGGCATCAAGCGCGCCGTCGGTTTCGGCCGGCTCACCGGCACTTCCGGCTCCGGCACCTGGCGTGGCGCCATGTGCAGGGGGACGTGGACGGCGGAAAGAATGTGATGGTGCCGCGGGGACAAGCAGCCAGGACGCCCGTAAACGCGCTACGGCGTCTCTGCGCAGAGCCGGAACCCAGCGCTCGGGTAGTCCCAAATTTCCGGTCTCGGGATCGGCGATGCATCGCCCTGGGGCGATACACCTTGCCCCGCACGCGAGCGCCTTAGCCGACCGCTGCCCCATATTCGGCGTCGGTGACCGGCTCCAGCCAGGTCGAATAGACGCCATCGAGCGCTTCCTGCATGGCGATGTGGCACATGCCGTTGGTCGGCGATGCGCCGTGCCAGTGCAATTCGCCCGGCGGAATCCAGACGGTGTCGCCCGGGCGGATCTCGCGGATCGGGCCGCCCTTGGACTGCACGCGCCCGACGCCGGAGATGACGTAGAGCGTCTGGCCGAGCGGATGATGGTGCCAGTTGGTGCGCGCGCCCGGCTCGAACGCAACGCGCGAGCAGTTCAGCCGTGCCGGCGCGGGCGCCATGATGACCGGGTCCTGCCACACGGTGCCGGTGAAGTTTTCCTTCGGCGCACGGCGGGTCGGCCGCGTGCCTGCAATAGTGATCTCCATGGGGATTACCTCGTTCCTTCCCGGTTACTTCTTGCTGGCGGCGTAGCGCGCCTTGGTTTCGGCATTCATGGGATAGAGGCCAGGCAGCACGGCGCCGTTGTTCACCTCGTTGACGATCCAGGCTTCCATCCGCTCCTGCTCGACACCCTCGTTGAGCACGTGATCGAGCATCGCCTGCGGGATCAGCACGCAGCCGTCCTGGTCGGCGACCACGATGTCGTTGGGAAACACCGCGACGCCGCCGCAGCCGATCGGCTCGCCCCAGCCGACGAAGGTGAGGCCCGCAACCGACGGCGGCGCGGCATAGCCGTCGCACCAGACCGGAAGATTGGTGCCAAGCACGCCCTCGACGTCACGCACCACGCCGTCGGTGACGAGCGCGGTCACGCCGCGCTTGACCATGCGCGCGCAGAGGATGTCGCCGAAGATGCCGGCATCGGTGATGCCCATGGCATCGACCACGGCGATGCAGCCTTCGGGCATTGCCTCGATCGCGGTGCGGGTCGAGATCGGCGATGACCAGGATTCCGGCGTCGCCAGATCCTCGCGCGCAGGCACGAAGCGCAGGGTGAAGGCCGGACCCACCAGGCGCGGCAGGCCCGGTCGCAACGGACGCGCGCCGCGCATCCACACATTGCGCAGGCCCTTCTTCAGCAGGACCGTGGTGATGGTGGCGGTGGTGATGCCGACGAGGGTTTTGCGGGCTTCGGGGGACAGCGACATGGAAACAGACGAGCTCCGGATGGGCGGGAAAGAACGCGCGCATCTTGCGAGCCGGGCGCCTTGCGTCAAGGGCCAAGAGGCTAGCAATAACGCAGGGCCGCCGGGCTATTATGCGACGCGATAACAAGGCTTTATCGTGTCCCCTTGCATTAATTTATTGGACTTGCGGGCGCATTTACGCGAAGCAGGACGAAGCGGAACTCGAACGCTGGGGACCGCATTCTTCAGAAGTCCGATTTCGACAGCTCATGGCCTCGACGCTTCCCCCGCCCCGCCTTTTGCCCAGTGGCGACAGCGCCGTCACGGTCGAGTTCAGCCGCACCATCGACGATGATGCCAACCAGCGCGTGCTGGCGCTCGACAAGGCGCTTGTCGCAAGCCCGATCGACGGCATCACTGAGGCCGTGCCGACTTATCGCTCGCTGCTGGTGCACTACGATCCCGGCAAGATCGGTTTCGACGCGCTCGGCGAGAAGCTGCTCGCGCTCGCGAGCCAGAAGCTGCCTCCGGCAACCAAGGCTCGCCGCTGGCGCATTCCCGTCGCCTATGGCGGCGAGCACGGCATCGACCTGGAGGATGTCGCCAAGGCGCTCAACACCACCCCCGACGACATCGTCGCCCGTCACGTCGCCGGCGACTACAAGGTCGCCATGATCGGCTTTACGCCGGGCTGGTCCTATCTCAGCGGGCTGGATAAATTTCTCCACATGTCGCGGCGACAGAATCCGCGCGTGCTGACGCCCGCCGGCACGATCTCGATCGGCGGCGTCCAGGCCGGAATCCAATGCCTGGCCGCCCCGAGCGGCTGGCACCTTCTGGGCCGCACGCCGGTGCGGACCTATCAGCTCCACCGCAATCCGACCTTCCTCACCGAACCCGGTGATCGCGTGACGTTTTACGCCATCGACCACAAGACGTTCGAAGAATTGGACCGCGCTGCTGAAGCCGGCGAAATCGTCGCCGACCAGGTGGTCGCATGAGCCGGCTCGTCGTCACCAGCATCGGGCCCGCAAGCTCCGTTCAGGATGGCGGCCGCCACGGCGCGCAGCGCTATGGACTGACGGTGAGCGGGGCGATGGACCGGCTGTCGCTTGCTGCGGCGAACACGCTTGTCGGCAACGGGCCGTTTGCGGCCGCCGTCGAGATCGGCCCGTTCGGCGCCTCCTTCACCGCACGTGATGGCGCCGTGCGCATCGCGATATCGGGCGCGCCGCGCAATGCGGACGTCGCCGGAAATCCGATCGCCATGGACACATCGGTGATCTTGAAGGATGGCGAGACTCTGACGCTGGGCTTTGCCCGCGGCGGCGCCTTCACCTATCTCGCGATCGAGGGCGCCATCAAGGGCGAGCCGGTGTTCGGCAGCCTCGCCGTGAATGCGCGCGCGGGCCTCGGCAGCCCCTACCCGCGCCCGCTCCAGGCCGGCGACGAATTCAACATTGATGCCGCAAGCGGCGCGAGCGAGCTGCGGATCGAGTTGCCGAAGCCCGTGAGCGGCCCGATCCGTGTTCTGCTGGGCCCGCAGGACGACGAATTCGACGACGCCAACAAGGCGCTGTTCCTGGACAGCGAGTGGAAGATCTCGGCAACCTCCGATCGGATGGGCTACCGCCTCGAGGGCCCCGCCATCAAGCATCTGCACGGCCACAACATCGTCTCCGACGGCACCGTCAATGGCAGCATCCAGGTGCCCGGCAATGGCGCGCCAATCGTGCTGATGATGGATCGCGGCACCTCGGGCGGTTATCCGAAGATCGCAACCGTCATCACGGCCGATGTCGGCCGGCTCGCGCAGACTTCGGCGGGAACCGCGTTCCGTTTCAAGGCGGTCAGCATGGCCGAGGCGCAGGACGAGGCGCGCAAGTTCGCGCAACTGATCCGCAGCCTGCCCGATCGCCTGCGCCCTGCCGACACCACCTCGCTCAACATCGAGGCGCTCAGCGATGCTAACGTTGCGGGCTATGCCGTGAGCGCCGTCGATGCCGGGACGTGGCAGGTCGCCGCGGAACCGTGAACGGCAACAAGACCAGAGGCGGAGAGCACCCATGAAGACAGTCGATCTCAATTGCGACCTCGGCGAAGGTTTTGGCGCGTGGGAGATGGGCAATGACGCGGCGATGATCGAGCTGGCAAGCTCGGTCAACGTCGCCTGCGGCTTCCACGCCGGCGACCCTGACATCATGCGCCGCACGGTGGAGCTCGCGAAAGCGCGCGGCGTCTCGGTCGGCGCGCATCCCGGCTACCGCGATCTGCACGGCTTTGGCCGGCATCCGATCGCGGGGCTGAAGGCATCCGAGATCGAGAACCTCGTCGCCTACCAGATCGGCGCGTTGCAGGCGATCGCGACCGCAGCCGGGTACAAGGTGACGCATGTGAAGGCGCATGGCGCGCTTTCCAACGTCGCCTGCGAGGACGACATGACGGCGAAGGCGATCGCCGCCGGCATCAAGGCGGTCGATCCCAGCCTGATCTTCGTCGTGCTCGCGAACTCGAAGCTGGTGAAGGCCGGCGAAGCGGCCAATCTGCCGATGGTGCACGAGGTGTTCGCCGACCGCGCCTATGAGGACGACGGCAATCTTGTCTCGCGCAAGAAACCCGGCGCGGTGCTGCACGATGCCACGGCGATCGCCGATCGCGTCGTGCGCATGGTGCAGGACGGCGCGGTGGTCTCTGTCACCGGCAAGGTGATCAAGATGCGCACGGACACGGTCTGCATCCACGGCGATACGCCTGGCGCCGTCGAGATCGCGCGCGGTGTGCGTCAGGCGTTGAAGAATGCGGGGATCGAGGTCGCGCCGTTCAAGCGCGGGGCGTGATCAGAACGGATGCACCGACAACGTGCCGAACACGATCGCCGCGATGACGGCGAACGCGCTATAGAGCGCGACATGATGCATGCTCGTCCCGGTCCGACGCGAGAGCGAGCGCGCGTAGAAGTGCAGTCTGGCCTCGGCCGATAATTCGCGCATGGTCGATCTCCAGTGCCCCATTTGCGGGATTATGATGGATCAACCGGGGGTGCCGGCAAGACGTCGACAGAAAAAGCGATGAGCTTCTTCATAGGAGGCTCATTGCAGATGCATATTCTCCGCAAGCGAAGGTTCCGAGAATCTCATTCGTTAAATTCCGAGGCAGCCGGAACCGGCTCGCAAGGGATGATGGCCAGGCCAAACCCTGGGAAGGCCGTCCGATCAACCGGACGACTCATCCCGATGTTCTCGCGTTTTAATAAACGTCAGCCTGGAATCGGCCGGTCTTCTTGAGCTCGGCGACGAAACTGACGGCTTCGTCGGTCGAACGTGCGCCGAACTGGGCGACGATGTCGACCAGCGCGCGCTCGACGTCCTTGGCCATGCGCTTGGCATCGCCGCAGATGTAGAGATGCGCGCCTTCGGCAAGCCACGTCCACACCTCACGGCCGACCTCGCGCATGCGGTCCTGCACGTAAAACTTCTTCTCACCGTCGCGCGACCAGGCCAGCGACAGTCGCGTGAGCAGACCCGAGGTCTTCATCGCGTTGAGCTCCTCCTGGTAGAAGAAGTCGCAATCGCTGCGCTGGTGCCCGAAGAACAGCCAGTTCTTGCCGGGCGCGCCGGTAGCCTTGCGGTCGAGCAGGAAGGCGCGGAACGGCGCGATGCCGGTGCCGGGGCCGACCATGATGATTGGCGTCTTCGGGTCCTGCGGCAGGCCGAAGGCGTGTGCCTTCTGCACATAGACATTGAGCTTCTCGCCCTCGTTGATACGCTCGCCGAGGAAGGTCGAGGCGACGCCGAGGCGCTTGCGCTTGCCGACAACGTAGCGCACCGAATCGACCGTCAGCGATAGCTTTCCGGGCGTCGCGTTGTGCGAGGACGAGATCGAATAGAGCCGCGGCTGAAGCGGCTCCAGCGCCTCGACGAAGGCCTCCGGATGCGGCCGCGTGCCCGAAAACTTCTGGAGCGCGGCCATGACGTCGAGCGTCGCCGCATCGCCATCGGGATCCTCGCCCTGCGCCAGCGCCCGCGCCTTCTCGCGCGCCGCACCGCCGGTGATGAAGGAGATCAGCTCGAACAGCGTGTCCGGCGCCGGCGACAGCGAGACGTCCTCGATCAGCACCTCGCGCAACGTCTTGCCGTTGACCTTGGTGGTGTGGGAGGCGCCGAGCAGCGCGATGATCTGGTCGACGAGGCCGACATCGTTGCGCGCGAACACACCAAAACTGTCGCCGACGACGTAGTCGAGCCTGCTCTCGGAGAGATCGAACTCGATGTGGTAGGTCTCCTTCTCCGACTTTCCCTTGTTGAGAAGACGGCGCGACAGGAAAGTCGCGGTCACGGGGTTGTCGCGCGAGCGGCCCGGCTCTGCGATGGTCACGGTCACCGCTGGCGCGGCCGTGTCCGGCTTGTCCGCCGCTTTGGCCGCCGGGGCCTTGTCGAGCTCCTCGTACAGCGACTTCAGCATTCGCGCGGTTTCCTTGCCGCCGGGAACGCAGAGGTTGAGCCGTGCTTCGCTGCGGCTCGCGATGGCCTCGGAATAATCGTGGCAATTGTAGCCGCACTGGCCGCAATCCTGCTGCGCCATCGCCGCCATCATTTTGCGGCGCAGGGGACGGCCCTCGGCGAGTTTCATCCGCTCGGCAATCGGCAAGGTCTGGTCGTGCCACGGCGCTTCGCCGTCGTCGCCGTCGCCGGCGGCGCCTTGCATGACGGCGGCGCCCTGCTCCGCCGACAGCGGCGCGGCGGCGTCAGGCGACAACAGTCCGGCAAAGAAGCCGTTCAGCCAGGAACGCTGCGCATCGGAGAACGGTGCGCTGGCGGGAATGATGTCGAGTTTCGGCGGAGGCGTGATCTGGTTCATGCGGACACCTGTGCATCGGCGAGCTTGCGCAGCGTTTCGCCGTCATGGCGGCGCGCAAAGGACAGGAAGGTTTCATCGGGAGACGAACGATGGGCGATATAGGCCTTGAGCAGTCCTTCGACCGTCTTCGGCGCATCCTCGGCCTTGAGGTCGTGATAGACCTCCTGCCCGACGTCCGCGTCAGGGCCGAACCCGCCGCCGGTGAAAAGGTGATAGCCCTCGACCGTGTCCTCCTCGTTGACAGGCACGCGCGCCCCGATCAGACCGATGTCGCTGATGTAGTGCTGCGCGCAGGAATGGTGACAGCCGGTGACATGGATGTTGACCGGCTTGTCCATCGGAACGCGCGGCTCGCACCAGTCACCGATCTCTTCGGCATGGCGCTTGGTGTTCGCCGCGGCGAAGCGGCAGCCCGCATTGCCGGTGCAGGCGATCAGGCCGGCGCGGATATGCGAGGCCTCGACCGCGAGCCCGATCTGCTTGATCGCCGCGATGGCAAGCTCGACATTCTCGTTGCGCACGCCCGAGATCAGAAGGTTCTGCCAGACCGTGAGGCGGATCTCGCCGTCGCCGAGATCCCGTGCGATCTTGGCAAGGCCGCGCATCTGATCGCAGGTGAGCTTGCCGAGTGTCAGCGACACGCCGATCCAGTTGAGACCGTCCTGCTTCTGCTTGTGCACGCCGACATGCGCCATGCGGTCCGCGGCCGGCCGAGGCGCAAAGGCCTCTCCGGGCACGCGCGTGAACGGTGTCTTCAATCGCTCCTCGACCAGCTTGAGGAAGCCGTCATGGCCCATGCTGTCGAGCACGTATTTCAGACGCGCCTTGTTGCGGTTGGTGCGGTCACCATGGTCGATGAACACGCGCACGATTGCGTCGGCGACCGCGGTCGCCTGCTCCGGCTTGACGATGATGCCGGAATATTTGGCGAAATCCTTGTGGCCGGTGATGCCGCCGAGACCGAGACGGAACCAGACTCCGGGCTCGACGCCGAAACCGTCCTTCACCTCGTACGCGGTGAATGCGATGTCATTGGTCTCCTCGAGTACCGCGATCCTGCCGGCACCATCGAAGGCGACGTTGAACTTGCGCGGCAAGCCGTAGAGCGAGCGGTCATTGAGGATGTGATAGTGCCACTCGCGCGCATAAGGCTGCGTGTCGATCAGCTCCTGCGGATCGATGCCCGCCGTCGGCGTTCCCGTCACGTTGCGGATGTTGTCGGCGCCGGAGCCGCGCGAGCACAGGCCGAGGTCCTGGATGCCCTCGATCAGCTTCACGGCGTTCTTCGGCGGAATCTCACGAAGCTGGAGATTCGCGCGCGTGGTGACGTGGCTGTAGGGGCCGCAGAGTTCGTCGGCGAGATCGGCAAGGCCGGACAGCTGCCAGTGCTTCATGATGCCGTTGGGAATCCGCAGGCGGCTCATGTAGGAATCCTGCGTCGGCGCGACATAGAAGATGCCGTAATAGCGCCAGCGGAAATTGTCCGCCGGGCTCGGCGGCGCGTTGTCGAGCGCCTGCTGACGCAAGCGCGAATAAGCATCGAAAGGATGCTCCTCGCGCTTGAACTTCTCCTGGTCGGCGAGCTTCTTGCCCGACGCGATCACCTTGTCCTGCGCCTTGATGTGCACGGCATCGGGACCGGTGGGCTCGGCGCTCGCCTTGGCGGCGCCGCCGCCGAGACCGCGACCGACGCGGCTGATCTGCAGACCGGTCGTGAAGCCTTCGAGATAGCGTTTCTGCTCGTCGGTAAAGTCGACTGCGAGCGTATCGATTTTCATGGTCGGTAACGAAGCTCCTGCGGCCACCGAGGTGGTATCGACGGAAATTGGCACGACCCGCGAGGTATCTCGGCTGGCTCCAAGAGCCGGCCTCGTGACCCAGCGGTCCGATCAGCTTCGTTGCTGCGGGTTTCGGCTCAGCAGGCACCTGTGACAAGCTGGCCGCAGTGCAACATTCAAGTTGCGTGCCAGCTTCGACGAAATAAGAAAAATTGAGAATTCAATCACTTAGCAGCAGCTCCGGAACATTCCGGTCGCGGATCACCTCATGAAATTCGAGCAGTCAGCTCAAAATTTAGTCGATGAGATGGATTGCCTTAAAATTATGCAGAGACGATCAGGCCTTCCAACGCCCCACGTCGAAGGCCTCTAGATGTTGCAGGATGTTGTCAGCATCGAACGCCGGCCCGGCGAAGGCCCCAAATGCCGCCGGGGCTTCGTCGGGCGGGCGGCGGCCGAGGGCGGCATCGTAGAGGTCGGACCTGAACACCGCCATCGCCGTCTTGGCGCCGTCCGGGCTCAACGCCGCCTGCCCCCAACGTACCATTTGCGC
Source organism: Bradyrhizobium sp. 153 (assembly GCF_023073835.1). Classification (NCBI taxonomy): domain Bacteria; kingdom Pseudomonadati; phylum Pseudomonadota; class Alphaproteobacteria; order Hyphomicrobiales; family Nitrobacteraceae; genus Bradyrhizobium; species Bradyrhizobium sp. 153. The sequence continues at coordinate 170,440 of NZ_JADPKH010000154.1, forward strand.
ATAGAGCCAGGCGGCCTGAACCGGATCGGGGCGCCCAGCCTCCTCGCGCCCAACCAGCAGATAGCGGCCGCTCTCGCGGAACGTCCCGTCCGGCGAAATCTTCAGACGTCCCGTGAGGGTGCGCTGGATGACTTCGGCATCGACGCCGATCCGCTCGGGTTGCGCCAGTATCCGCGCCGCTTCGATCCGGTTTTCCGGATGCTCGATGAACTCGGCCGCCTTCACCGCCGCGCGCACGAGGCTGGCGACCACGTCCGGATTCTTGTCGGCCCAGACCTGGCGGACGGCCAGGACCTTCTCCGCCGCGCGCACCAAAATGTCGGAGACGAAATGCAGGATATGGCCGATGCCGAGATCGACCGCGATCGAGTTCCAGGGCGCACCGACGCAGAATGCGTCGACGTGCCCGCTCTTGAGACTGTCGACCATGTAGGGCGGCGGCAGCACGACAAGGCGCACGTCCTCATCGGGATCGACGCCGGCCGCCGCCATCCAGAACCGCAATTGGTAATTGTGGGTCGAGAACGGGAAGGTCATGCCGAAGGTCAGTGGATCGGCCCCGGCCTTGCGGCGCTTGGCGACCACCTTCGCCAGCGCCTTGGCGGTGACAAGCGGATCGAAGCGGTCGCCGTCGATCTCCTCCATCAGCGCGGCGTGGAGCGCCGGCGACACCGTGATCGCGTTGCCGTTGATGCCGAGATTGAAGGGCGCGGCGATCGGCACCTTGACGTGGCCGAGCCCGAGCGAGGACGCGATCGCGACGGGCGCGAGCAGATGCGCGGCGTCGAACAGGCCGATATTGAGCTTGTCGCGGACGTTGGACCAGGACACCTCGCGCACCAGCTCGACCTCGAGCCCTTCGGCAGCGGCAAAGCCCTTGTCGACGGCGACGATCAGGGCGGCGGCATCAACCAGCGGAATGAACCCGATGCGAAGGGGCGCGGTCATTTCAGCATCTCCGACGCGGTGATGATCGACTGCGCGATCTCGCCGATTTTCTTCTTCTCGCGCATCGCGGTGGAGCGCAGCAGCACATAGGCTTCGTCTTCGGTGAGGCCCTTCACCTTCATCAGGATGCCCTTGGCGCGTTCGATGATCTTGCGGTCCTCGAGCTGCGACTTGGTGCGTTCCAGCTCCTCCTGGAGCTTGGCGAAAGCGTTGAAGCGAGACACGCAGAGGTCGAGGATCGGCTTGATGCGCTCCTTCTTCAGCCCGTCGACGATGTAGGCGGATACCCCCGCCTCGACCGAGGCTTGGATCGAGGCGGAATCGCTCTGGTCGACGAACATCGCGATCGGCCGCTTCACGGCGCGGCTGACCTGGAACATCGCCTCCAGCACGTCGCGACTGGGGTTCTCCAGATCGATCAGGATGATGTCGGGGTCGACCGCATAAATACGGGCAAGCAGGCTCTGCATCTCGCGGATATGGACGACCTGCGTGAATCCGGCCTCCCGCAATCCTTCCTCCAGGATCGCAGCCCGGATCGGGCTTTCATCGACGATCACGATTTTGGGCGACTGTTCGGCGCTCATAGCTCACTCACCACCAGTGATTCATCCATAGCACGCCGGAACGCCCTGCAAAGGGTTGTAATTGTGGGCAATTGGGACTAGCTCAGGCCGGTCAATCAGGCAGTTCAGATATGGATCAGACGGCTGCGCCCAAGGTCAGCTTCGTGTCGCTCGGGTGTCCCAAGGCATTGGTGGATTCCGAGCGCATCATCACGCGCCTGCGCGCCGAGGGTTACGAGCTCGCCCGCAAGCATGACGGGGCCGACATCGTCATCGTCAACACCTGCGGATTCCTCGACAGCGCCAAGCAGGAATCGCTCTCGGCGATCGGCGAGGCCATGGCCGAGAACGGCAAGGTGATCGTAACAGGCTGCATGGGCGCGGAACCCGAGCAGATCGAGCAGGCCTATCCGGGCGTGCTCTCCATCACCGGCCCGCAGCAATATGAGAGCGTGCTCGACGCCGTGCATCGCGCGCTGCCGCCGGCCCATAATCCGCATCTCGACCTGGTGCCGCCACAAGGCATCAAGCTGACGCCGCGGCACTATGCCTATTTGAAGATCTCCGAAGGCTGCAACAACCGCTGCACCTTCTGCATCATCCCGAAGCTGCGCGGCGATCTCGTCTCGCGCCCCGCCAACGACGTGCTGCGCGAGGCCGAGCGCCTGGTCGGCGCCGGCGTCAAGGAGCTGCTGGTGATCTCGCAGGACACGTCCGCTTACGGCATCGATCTCAAATACGCCGAGAGCCCGTGGAAGGATCGCCAGGTCCGTGCCAAATTCCTCGATCTCGCGCGCGAGCTCGGCGAGCTCGGAGCATGGGTCCGGCTGCAATATGTCTACCCCTACCCGCATGTCGATGATGTCATCGCGCTGATGAACGAGGGCAAGGTGCTGCCCTATCTCGACATCCCGTTCCAGCACGCGAGCCCCGAGGTGCTGAAGGCGATGAAGCGCCCGGCGGCGCAGGACAAGACGCTGGCGCGCATCAAGCGCTGGCGTGAGGAATGTCCCGATCTCGCCTTGCGCTCCACCTTCATCGTCGGCTTCCCCGGCGAGACCGATGCCGACTTCGCCTATCTGCTCGACTGGCTGGATGAAGCGGAGATCGACCGCGTCGGCTGCTTCAAATACGAGCCGGTCGCGGGCGCCACGTCGAATGCGATCGAGAACCCGGTCCCGGAAGAGATCAAGCAGGAGCGCTACAATGCGCTGATGGCCCGCCAACAGAAGATCTCGGCACGGCGGCTGAAGCGCAAGGTCGGCACACGCCAGCAGATCATCATCGACGAGGTCGGCCCGACGGTGGCAAAGGGCCGCTCCAAGGCGGATGCGCCCGAGATCGACGGCGCCGTCTATCTCTCCAGCCGCCGCCCCTTGCGCGTCGGCGAGATCGTCACCGCCAAGATCGAGCGCGCCGACGCATACGATCTGTACGGCAGCGTCGCGGGATTCTGACGGCTCGTCAAAACTTGACCTGCGTCCGGAAGCAGCGAGGAAGCCGCGCTTCGTACCTGACCGATACACGCCAGGCGCGTGTTTTTTTAGAACGTCTGCTTGACAAGTCCAGCCGTTCGGCTGTACGGACGCGCCCCATGATCAACTCTCGGACCCACCGCCGCGCAGCTTTCCGTCGTCGCACCCGCGACGATGATGGGTTGCGCCATGTCCGACGACGCCGCTGATCGCCTGAATTCAGCAGAGTTTTCGAGAAGGCCGCACCCGCAAAGTGCGGCCTTCTTGCTTTCGCGCGTCTTTTCCATCCGCCTCCAGAGGAGTTCGACATGACCACCGCCACCCATCCGTATGACGCGCTGATGGACATCACGGCACGACCCAAGGCCGTGTTCGTCCGGGGCGCCGGCTCCTATCTCTGGGACGACAGCCGCAAGCGCTATCTCGATTTCGTGCAGGGCTGGGCCGTGAACTGCCTCGGCCATTCGCCGCCTGCGATCGTCGATGCGCTCGCCGCGCAGGCCAAGCGGCTGCTGACGCCCAGCCCGGCCTTCTACAATGAGCCGAGCCTCAGGCTCGCCCAGGCTCTGGTCGAAGGCAGCGCTTTCGACCAGGTGTTCTTCGCCAATTCAGGCGCGGAAGCCAACGAGGGCGCCATCAAGCTGGCGCGAAAATACGGCAGCCTCCACAAGGGCGGTGCGTTCGAGATCATCAGCTTCGAAGGCAGCTTCCACGGAAGGACGCTGGCGACGATGTCGGCCTCGGGCAAGAAGGCGTTCGAGCCGCTGTTCGAGCCAAAAGTCGCTGGCTTCAAGAAGGCCAAGCTCAACGACATTGCCTCCGTCGAGAAGCTGATCAACGACAACACCGTCGCTGTGATGCTCGAGCCGATCCAGGGCGAGTCCGGCGTGTGGCCGGCGAGTGATCAGTTCCTGCAAGAGCTGCGCGCGCTCACCGAGTCGCACGGTCTTCTGCTGATCTTCGACGAGATCCAGACCGGCATGGGCCGGACCGGAAAACTTTTCCACCACGAGCACACCGGGATCTCGCCCGACATCATGACGCTCGGCAAAGGTATCGGCGGCGGCGTGCCGCTCGCCGCCCTGCTTGCGGCCGAACGCGCCTCCTGCTTCGCGCATGGCGATCAGGGCGGCACGTTCAATGGCAACCCGATCATGTGCGCGGCGGGGCTTGCGGTGCTGGAAGCGGTCAGCAAGCCGAACTTTTTGAAGTCGGTCATCGAGACCGGGCTGCTGCTCGAAAGCGAGCTGCAGAAAGTCTCGGCCCGGCACGGGCTTGGCGGCGTGCGGGGCCGAGGCTTGCTGCTGGCGCTCGACCTCAAGCTGCCGATCGCGCCGGGGATCGTCGCGCAGGCGTTCGAGGCCGGCGTGCTCCTGAACGCGCCGCAGGTCGACACGCTGCGCTTCATGCCGGCGCTGAACGTCACGCGGGCTGAGATCGCCGAGATGATCGATTGTCTCGACGCGATTCTGACCAAGGCCGGCGCGGCACGGCGGGTGGCGTAAGACACGTCTCGTGCCCCGGACGCAGCGCAGCGCCCCTTCGGCGATGCGCTGCAGAGCCGGGGCCCCATCTCTCTGCATGGTGCGCATCTACGCCGCAGCGCTTGCGCGCTGCAGCTTGTCCGGGACCCCGGAGCAGGTGATGACGGAAGAAACTACGGCTTCAAGATCGACGCGCCCGTCGTCCTGCGGCTTTCCAGCTCGATATGCGCCTTCGCGGCGTCCTTGAGCGCGTAGGCGTGGTTGATCGGCACGTGCAGCTTGCCATTGATGACGGCGGCGAACAGCGTGTCGGCGCCTTCCAGCAATTCCGAGCGCTTGCCGACATAGTCGTTGAGCTTCGGCCGCGTCGCAAACAGCGAGCCGTGATTGTTGAGCTCGGCGATCGAGAACGGCGGCACGGGACCGGAGGCATTGCCGAACGAGACGAACATGCCGCGCGGCTTCAGGCAGGACAGCGAGCCCGGGAAGGTCGCTTTGCCGACGCCGTCATAGACCACGTCGCAACCCTCGTTGCGGCTGATCTGCTTGACGCGCGCGACGAAGTCTTCCTCGTTGTAGAGGATAACGTGGTCGCAGCCATTGGCCTCCGCAAGCTCGGCCTTCTCGCGCGAACCCACCGTGCCGATGACGTGGGCCCCGAGCGCCCTCGCCCATTGGCAGGCAAGCAAGCCGATGCCGCCGGCGGCTGCGTGGATCAGCACGCGATGATGCGGCTCGACCTTGAAGGTCTTGTGCAGGAGATACCAGACCGTGAGCCCCTTCAGCATCAGCACGGCGCCCTGCTCGTGGGTGATGTGGTCGGGCAGCTTGACCAGCTTCTCCCAGGGGATGTTGCGCTCGCCGGTATAGGCGCCGAGATTGTGATAATAGGCCACGCGGTCGCCGGGATGGAAATTGGTGACGCCCGGTCCCACCGCGACGACCTCACCCGAGGCCTCGTTGCCGGCGATGAAAGGCAATCCCGGCGCCTTGTAGAGGCCGGTACGGTAATAGACGTCGATGAAGTTCAGGCCGACCGCGTGCTGGCGGATGCGCACCTCGCCGGGCCCGGGCGCCGGCACGTCGACGCTCTCATAGACCAGGGCTTCGGGGCCTCCGACCTTGTGCACACGGACGGCTTTGGTCATCACCTGACCTCCTCTTCTCGCGGCTCAGCGAACGGCATCGCGCCCGCCTTGTCAACTCGACCCAGTTAGGAACGGCTAGACGGACGGCGTGCCGGCTTTCCTGCGGTTGCGCTTGGCCAGCACGTTGAAGAATTCGACCGCCGCCGAGAACGCAATCGCAAAATAGATGTAGCCGCGCGGAATGTGGAATTGGAATCCGTCCGCGACCAGCGCGACGCCGATCAGCACCAGGAATGCCAGCGCCAGCATCTTGGTGGTCGGATGCTCCGCGACGAATCGCGACACCGGCCCCGACGAAATGTACATGATCAGGCAGGCGATCACGACGGCCGCGATCATGATCTCGATGTCCTGCGCCATGCCGATCGCGGTGATGATCGAGTCCAGCGAGAACACGACATCGATGATCACGATCTGGACGATCACCCAGAAGAAGGCGTTGCCGGCGGACTTCTCGTCGCCCTCGCCGTCATCGGCTTCGACCTCGCCGTGAATCTCGTGCGTCGCCTTGGCGATCAGGAACAGGCCGCCGGCGATCAGGATGAGATCGCGCCAGGAGAAGTCGTAACCCTTGACGGCGAACACCGGCGCGGTCAGCCCGATCAGCCAGACCAGGAGGCTGAGCAGGACGATGCGGAACAGCAGCGCCAGCGCCAGCCCGATCTGGCGGGCGCGATGCGCCTGCTTCTCCGGAATGCGCGAGACGATCACCGACAGGAAGATGACGTTGTCGATGCCGAGCACGATCTCGAGCGCCGTCAATGTCAGCAGCGCAGCCCAGGCTTCGGGACTGGTGAGGAGATCGATCATGCGAAGGATCTCACCAGTCGTATCAGGGCATCGCTGAAGCTGATCCAGAGCGCGATGGCACAAAGCACTATTGTCACGCCGGTGCCGACGCGGAAATCCATCTGCAGCACATAGAGGCCGAGCAGCGCCCAGATAGCGATCAACGACATCGTCAGCCAGCGCAGCCGCACGACGCGGACCGGATGCAGCACGTGAAACGGCACGAAGGTCAGCACCACGAGCACGGCGACCAGCAACGTCGACCAGAGCGGCGGCCAGTGCAGCAGGAACAAATAGAACGCCGCCGCATTCCACAGTGCCGGGAAGCCGCGGAAATGATTGTCGTCCGCCTTCATGCGCAGATCGGCGAAATATAATGCGCTGGTGACGATGATGGCGACGCCGAGCAAGGGAGCTGCGACCGGCAGCAACAGCCCGCTGGCCACGATCGCGTAAGCCGGCACGAAGACATAGGTGACGAAGTCGACCACGAGATCGAGCACGTCACCCGACCAGTTCGGCTGCACCTTCTTGACGTCGAGCCGGCGCGCGATCGGACCGTCGATCGCGTCGATGATCAGGGCAACGCCCAGCCACTGAAACATCGCTGCCCAGTGCTCGCGCACGGCCTCCAGCATCGCCAGCAGCGCGATCGCCGCACCGAACGCGGTGAAGATGTGGACCGAGAACGCCGCGGCGCGGATCGCGGGGCTGGGCTTCAGGGAATCCTCTTGGCTGTCCATGGCTTCTGCTACCAGAATGAGACCGATTTGCACATCCGCCATTGCGGCGCGCCGTTGCACAATTCGTCATAAAATCAGGCAAAATCAGCGGGCTTGAATTTGCCGCGGGGCGTGTCAATTGTCCTTCCATGACAGACGCATCGACACTCCATGACGCCGCCGTGATCGGCGGCGGACCGGCAGGACTTGCAGCGGCGATCGCGTTGGCGCAGGCGGGTGCGCGGACCGCGCTGGTGGCGCGCCGCGTGCCCTATGCAGACAACCGCACCACCGCACTGTTGGGGGCCTCCGTCGATCTTCTGGAGAGCCTCGGCGTCTGGTCGCACTGCAAGGAAAAGGCGGCCGCGCTCGAGGTGATGCGCCTCGTCGACGACACCGGCCGGCTTTTCCGTGCCCCGGAGGTCCGCTTCTCCTGTCACGAAATCGGTCTCGACGCGTTCGGCTACAACATCGACAATCGTTCGCTGATGCTGGCGCTCGAAGAACGCGCGGCCGAACTCCCCCACCTCGTCCGTTGCGACGACGAGGCGGAAAGCGTCTTGATCGAAGCCGACGCGGTCGCCATTCGCACGGCCGCGGCACAATTCCTCTCGGCCCGGCTCGTGGTCGGCGCCGATGGTCGGCATTCGCTATGCCGCGAGGCTGCCGGCATCGCGGTGATGCGGCGCGAGCTGACGCAAACCGCACTGACCTTCAACGTCTGCCATGCACGGCCGCATCGCAATGTCTCGACCGAGTTCCACACGCCGCACGGTCCTTGCGTGTTCGTGCCCCTGCCCGGCGATCGCTCCAGCATCGTCTGGGTCGCGGCGCCGGCGGAGGCCGAGCGGCTTCGCGGCCTGAGCGACGAGGAGTTGTCCGCCGCGATCGAGAAGCAGTCGCATTCGATTCTGGGACGCATGACGGTCGAGCCCGGCCGCAACCTGTTCCCGCTGGCGATCGAGCGTCCAAGATCCTTCGGCCGTGACCGTATCGCGCTCGTCGGAGAAGCGGCCCATGTGGTTCCCCCGATCGGCGCCCAGGGCCTTAATCTCGGCCTGCGCGATGCCGCCGACATCGCCCGGGTCGCGGGCGAGGCCCTCGCAGCGGGCCGGGATCCGGGCGCGAGCGACGTGCTCAAGCGCTACGACCGGGCGCGGCGTCCGGACGTCTTGAGCCGGACCTTTGCGATCGACATCGCCAACCGCTCCCTGCTCAACGATTTCCTGCCGCTGCAGCCGGTCCGCGCCGTTGGCATGCGCCTGCTCGGCGCCATCGGCCCGCTCCGTCGCTTTGCGATGCGCGAGGGCCTGGCGCCGACATGGCGAAGGTAAGCCGCCTCACGGGAGCGCCAGCCGGCCGCTCTGGATCGCCCACATCACGCTGGTCAGCGTGACCACCGATGCGAAGGTGCCGAGCAGTACCGCAACGGAGGCGGATTCGATCCAGGCATCGTTCTGCCGAGCGATCACGAACACGTTCAGGGCCGGTGGCAGTGAAGCCATCAGTACAGCGGTCGCGGCCCAGGGCTGCGCAAACGGACCGAACGCCAGCATCAGGCCGAATGCCGTGAGCGGATGGATCAGGAGCTTGACCGCGATCACGCCCGGCACCTCCCAAGGCACGCGGTCGAATGGGCGCAGCGCCACGGTCACGCCGAGCACGAACAGCGCGGTCGGCGCAGCTGCGTTCTGGAGGAAGGTGATGGTGCGGTCGAGCGCAACCGGCAGCTCGATATGCAGCGCTGCAACCGCTGCACCAAAACAGGCCGACATGATCAGCGGGTTGAGCACGATCTGCTTCAGCACGACGCCGAAGGCGTGGACGAGCGAGGGATGGTCGCGGTCGGACAACTCGATCAAGAGCGGCACGATCGTGAACAGGAAGATGCTGTCGCAGCAGAAGATCAGCGCGGTTGGCGCCGATGCCTTCGGCCCAAGCACTGCGAGCGCCAGGCCCGGCCCCATATAACCGATATTGCCGTAGCCGCCGGAGAGGCCCGCAAGCGTCGCCTCGCGCAGCGTCAGCCGGCCGAGAACCTTGCCGGCGACCAGCGCGAGCGTGAACGCCGCAACCGTCGCCAGCGTGGTCGCGATCAGGAACGGTGGATTATTCAGCTCCGCAAACGGCGTCTTCGACATGATCGCGAACAGCAGCGCTGGCAGCGAGACGTAAAGCAGGAAGAAGTTCATCCAGGCGAGGCCCGATTCCGGCAGGGACTTGGCCTTGCCGCACGCGAATCCGACGAAGATCAAGCCGAAATAAGGCAGAGCCAGATTGAGGATATTGAGCATTGATGAAGTGTTTTCTGAAGACTTGGGGGCTACCCGTCCCTGACGCGAAGGTTAATTCCGGTGACGCCACTAGCATCGGCCACAATCCTGGTCTATCGACGGGGGATGATTAAAGCGCGGACCGCCAAATTCCAGATCGGACAGGTCGTGCGCCACCGGATCTTCTCGTTCCGGGGCGTGATCTTCGACATCGATCCGGAATTCAACAACACCGAGGAGTGGTGGCTCTCGATTCCCGAGGAGGTGCGGCCCCACAAGGACCAGCCGTTCTATCACCTGCTCGCGGAGAACGCGGAATCGGAATACGTCGCCTATGTCTCGGAGCAGAATCTGTTGCCCGACGATTCCGGCGAGCCGGTCCGGCATTCACAGGTTGCCGAGATCTTCATCAAGGACAAAGCCGGCGGCTATCGCCCGCGCAATCCGTCGCTGAACTGAAATTCGCCGCCAGCAAGCGGCCCGCAAAAAAGGCGCTCAAACCGAGCGCCTTTTTCGTGTTTGGGATGTGGTCCCGATTACTTCTGACCAGCCGCAGCTGTGCCGGGAGGCATGCCCTGCTGCTCGAGCTTCTTGCGCTGCTCCTCCGCCTTCTTCTGAAGCTCTTCCTGAAGCTTCTTCTGGGTTTCCTCGAACACCTTCGGGTCGGTCGGCGGACCGTCATAGGCCTTCTGGAATTCGCCGGCGAGCGGCAGCGGCAGGGTCAGCGGCGCGCCGTTGGCATTGATCGCCTGGACAACGAGGTTCTGGCCCTTCTTCATGCTGTTGATGAGCTCGGGCGTGGCCTCGTAATCGGACATGCAGCCGTTCTGGAAGCAGATCACGTAGGGCTGCTGCAGCGGCGCGTTGCTGTCCACGATGATGCGGGTGCCGTGCACGAGCTGCATGCCGAGCGGCAGCGTCACACGCAGAATCTTCTTGGGTTCGCCTTCGGGCTCGATGATCACGGCGGCGATGACCGGCTGGCCCGACTCGATGCGGCCGTCCTTGCCGGTGAAGCAGACCTGCTTGGCGTTGGCGTCCTGGCCCTTCAGGCAGAACTTGGTCCAGGGGGCATAGATCAGCTGGATCTGCTGATCGGCCGGCTGGGCTGCGCCCTGCTGCTGGCCGCCCTGCGCCGGAGCCTGCTGGGCCTGCGGTGAGGCCGCCGGCGCCGGAGCCTTGGGGGCAGCCTTCGGCGCCGCTTTCGGGGCCGGAGTCGCCTTGGGCGCGGGCGCGCCAGGAGCTGGTGCGGGAGCTTGGGCCTCAGCGGCAAACGGAACGGCCAACGCCGTCGCCGTCAACAGGGCGAGAAGTCGCCCGCGCGGCCGGACGGACGCGGCCAAGTAACGGAAATTCATTGCGGAAAACCCTTTCTGAACGGGAAGTGCCCGAACCGCTCCGAAGCGCCGAACCTGGCCGCCTTGGGCGCGGCTCTCTTCCCGTCAATTGAGGCGGATAAGTGACGGGCTCGGCGCTCTTGCGCGATTGACCGCCTTCTTAACGTGGCCGACGAAAAGATCAATGCCGACAGCCATCTTTGGCCACACCCACAGCTGCGCCCAGGGGAAATTCCCTGTGATAGGATTCAGGCCTGCCGGTCCTCGAATCAACGTGTGCCGATGTTCATGTTCCAGCGCCTCTTCGAGGGCCCCGGACTCCGCCTTTGCCGTCTCGCCCCGGCCCTCGTTTTGGCCCTCTCCGTCGGATTGTCGGCAGGCGGCGCGTGTGCCGAGGAAGCCCATGCCATTGCCATGCACGGCAAGCCGGCGATACCTGCCGATTTCACCCACATGCCCTACGTCAATCCGGATGCCCCCAAAGGCGGACGCATGACGTGGGGCGTTCTCGGCACCTTCGACAGCCTCAATCCTTTCATCGTGAAGGGGTTGGCCGTGCAGCAGGTGCGGAGCTACCTGGTCGAGAGCCTGCTCGCGCGCGGCCAGGACGAGCCGTTCACGCTTTATGGCCTGCTCGCCAGGACCGTCGAAACCAACGACGACAGGACCTTTGTCACGTTCCACCTCGATCCGCGCGCCCACTTCTCCGACGGCAAACCCGTGCTGGCTGAAGACGTGCTCTTCTCCTGGCAGCTCCTGCGCGACCACGGCCGTCCCAATCACCGGCAATATTACGCCAAGGTCGCAAAGGCCGAGGCGCCCGACCCCCTCACCGTCCGCTTCGACCTCTCTGGCGCCAATGACCGCGAGTTGCCACTGATCCTCGGCCTGATGCCAATCCTGCCCAAGCATGCGGTGGACCTCGCCAGCTTCGAGGAGACAACGCTGACGGGCCCGATCGGCTCGGGCCCCTATCGCGTCACGGCGGTGAGGCCCGGCGCCAGCGTGACGCTGACCCGCAATCCCGACTATTGGGGCCGTGATTTGCCGATCAATCGCGGGTTCTACAATTTCGACGAGATCAGGCTCGACTATTTTCGCGAGGCCAACGGCCAGTTCGAGGCCTTCAAGCGCGGCCTCTATGATTTCCGTGTCGAGCACGAGCCGCTGCGCTGGCACGACGGCTATGATTTTCCCGCTGCACGAAGCGGTGAAGTGATCCGCGATACCGTCAAGCCGGGGGTGCCGCAGCCTTCCGAATTCCTGGTATTCAACACCCGCCGACCGATCTTCGCCGACATCCGCGTGCGCAAGGCGCTGACGCTGCTGTTCGATTTCGAGTTGGTCAACCGCAATTATTTCTTCGGCCTCTATTCGCGCGTCGCCGGCTATTTCGCCGGCTCGGAACTATCGGCCTACGGCCGGCCTGCGGATGCGCGTGAGCGTGAGCTGCTGAATCCCTTCGCCGCCGGGATCCCGCCCGACATCATGGACGGCAGCTACCGCCTGCCGGTCACCGACGGCTCGGGTCGCGACCGCGCGACACTGCGCGCCGCGCTGAAACTGTTGTCGGAGGCCGGCTACGATCTCGACGGAACCGTGCTGCGCAACCGCGCGACCAAGGCGCCCTTCACCTTCGAGATCATGGTCACAACCCGCGACCAGGAGCGCATCGCGCTCTCCTTCCAGCGCGACCTCAAGCGCGCCGGCATCGAGCCGACCGTGCGCTCGGTCGATCCCGTGCAGTTCGATCAGCGCCGACTCGCTTACGAGTTCGACATGATCCAGAACCGCTGGGACCAGTCGCTGTCCCCCGGCAACGAGCAGTATTTCTATTGGGGCAGCGCTGCCGCCGACAATCCGGGGACCCGCAACTACATGGGCGCCAGGGATCCCGCCGTCGATGCCATGATAGCCGCTCTGCTGGAGGCCCGTGAACATGCGGATTTCGTCTCGGCGGTGCGCGCGCTCGACCGCTCCTTGGTCGCGGGCTTCTACACAATCCCCTTGTTTAACGTATCCGAGCAATGGATCGCGCGCTGGAATCGGATAGAACGGCCCAAGGCCACTTCGCTGTCCGGCTATCTGCCGGAGACCTGGTGGTCGAAGGGGCAGCCGGAAGCTCATCAAGCAAAGTGACGCCGTGAACCAGCCAGCAATATCGCCGACGCTCGACACGCTGTTTCAGCGCACGCTGACCCGGCAGCCGCACGCGCCGGCTCTGCTCGATCCCCTCAACAAGACGCACGTGACCGGGCACCAGCCGCGGCGGATGAGCTACGCCGAGGCCGATACGGCGATCGAGGCGCTGTCGGCGCATTTCGTCGAATCCGGCCTGCCGGCCAATACCGTCATCGCGATCCAGCTGCCCAACACGGTCGAATTCGTGCTGACGGTGCTCGCCGCCCACCGCGCGGGCCTCGTCGTCGCCGTGCTGCCGCTGCTGTGGCGGCATGCGGAACTGACCGCCGCGCTCAACCGCACCGCGGCGCGCGCCATCGTCACCATGAGCACGGTCGATGGCGTCAGCTATGCCGACCTGGCGATGCAAGCAGCGGCAGAAGCATTCTCGATCCGTCACGTCTGCGGCTTCGGCACCGATCTGCCCGAGGGCATGGCTTCGCTCGACGACGTGCTGGCCCGCCCGCCCGGCAGCACGCGCACCGTGATCCAGGACGGCCGCAAGGCGGCGATGATCTCTTTCGACGTCACCGCGGAAGGTTTTCGCCCGGTGCCGCGGCCGCATTTCAGCCTGATCGCCGGTGGCCTCGCGATGTCGCTCGAGGCCGACGTCAAGCAGGGCGCGACCGTGATGGCGGCGTTCGCGCCGATGTCGTTCGCGGGGCTAGCCTCTTCGCTGGCGGTCTGGCTGCTCTCGGGCGGCACGCTGGCGCTGCATCATCCCTTCGAGAGCGAGGTGCTGGAGCAGCAGATCAACCAGCACGAATGCGAGGTGCTGATCGCGCCTGCCCAGCTCGCGCTACGCCTCGGCGATTCCGATCTCGCCGCGCGGATGCCGACCTTGCGCAACGTCATCGGCCTCTGGCGCGCGCCCGAGCAGGTCGCCGCAAGCGATGCCTGGATAGCGCCGCATGCGCGGCTGACGGATGTCTATCTGTTCGGCGAGGCTGGCCTGTTCGGCGCCCGCCGCGGCGAGGACGGCATGCCTGTCGCGGTGATGCCGGGGCCGCACGGCGCCCCGCGCGAGCAGTCCGGCTCCTCCATCGCGGGCGAGATCCTGCTGACCCCGAAGGGCACGCTCGGCCTGCGCGGGCCGATGGTGCCGATCGCAGCCTACGCGCCGCCGCAGCCGGTCGGCGACACGCTGGTCGCGCAGCCGCCGCGCGACTATGTCGATACCGGCTATGCCGCGCGGCTCGACCGTCCGAGCGGCGCAATCTGCATCACCGCGCCGCCCTCCGGCATCATGGCCGTCGGCGGCTACCGCTTCCTCTCCAACGATCTCCAAGAATGGGCTCGCCGCCTCGGTCAGGGTGCCCTGCTCACCGCCCTGCCCGACCGCCTCTCCGGCCATCGGCTGGCAGGCCGGGCCCACGACAACGCCCGCGCCCGCGACGCGCTCAGCGAGCTCGGGCTCAACCCCCTGATGGTCGAGGCTTTTCGCGACCGCTCGGGGCAGGTCTAGGATCAGTTTCAGCCGTTCCGTTGACGCTGCATTAAGGCAGCCAAACTAGATTGTGCGGCATCTGTCGCGTGATCAGAGTTTGCAATGTCCCAGGCGGGCCCGATCCTGTTTGTGTCCAATGCCGAACGGCCGCCCTTCATTGCGGCGCTGGACGAGGCCCGGCTCTTTCCCGTGGTCGACACCGACTGGGCCAGCGTCGCACGCGCGGTCGAGCAGGTGCAGCCGGCCGCCGTTCTCGCGGCGATGCATGCCGGACACGAGCCGCACATGGCTCCGCTCGCGAAGAAGATTGCGAGCCAGTCACCCTACCTTCCCTTCGTAGCCATGGATGCCGCGGGCACGCTGCCGCACAACGCCCTGCCCTTCGCCTCACGCGGCGCCAATCCCGACCGCCTGATCGCGCGGCTCCGCGCCGCGCTGCGTGTGCGCACCCTTCACGCCACCGTGCTGCGCCGGCTGCCGGAAGCGACGGTCCCGTTGCCGGCGGCCGATCCCGCACGCGATGCCACCGTGCTCCTGATCGGCCGCGGCGCGGCCTATCCTGCGCTGTCGGTCGCGCTCGGCGAACGCATCGGCGTCATCGGCGCGCTCTCGATCGAAGCCGCCGCCAAGCATCTCAACACCCGCGACCTCGATGGCGTCGTGCTCGCCGAAGGCTTTACGGCGCGCGTCACCGATGCCTTCCTGACGGTGCTCGCCGAGGACACCCGCTTCCGTAGCCTGCCCGTCGTCGTCACCGCACACCAGCTCGCGCAAAGTTACGATCTGCCCAATCTCGAACTGATCTCCGGCGAGCCGGTGAGGGTCGCTGCCAATGCACTGCCACTGATCCGCCAGCATGCGATGGAAGCACAGCTGAGCCGCACGCTGCGCTCGATCGACGCCGGCGGCTGGATCGATCCACGCAGCGGCCTACTCACCGTGGAAGCCTTCGCCCGAGATTTTGCCAAGGCGGTCGAACAGACCTTGGCCCGCGGCGGCGGCCTCTCTGTTGCCCGCTTCGCCTTCGATCCCAATAATCCCCGTGCCCAGCTCGATGCCGCGCGGATCCTCAGCCGCCTGATGCGGCAGATGGATTTTGGCGCGGCGCAGAAGGACGGTTCGGTGATCGTGGTGTTCGCGGAGACCGACTTCCGCACCGCGCATATGATCGCGCGTCGTCTGTCGGCGGTGATGCGGCACACCGCGAACGGCAAGCACGAGATGCGCAGCGATCCCGTGGTCAGCGTGGATTCGCTGTCGGCATCGGATACGGCGCGCTCGCTCCTTGGGCGGCTGTCCGCCGATGCGTCGCGGGCGGCGTCGTAGTTTTTAGCGAGCCGCTTCAACAAGCCCCGTTATTGCGAGCCAACGGGTCCGCGCGAAGCGCGGCCCGATGACAGGCTCCGCGAAGCAATCCAGGCTCTCTCCGCGGAGCGATTCTGGATTGCTTCGTCGCAAGGGCTCCTCGCAATGACGCGGAGAGACCGGAGGTTCACGCCGCCTTCTTGCTCTGCGCGAGCTGCGCCAGCTGGCGCATGATCTCCGTGGTGCCGGCGAGACGCTCTTCGGGCGTCTCCCAGTCCTGGAGAAACACCACCTTCATGTCGGGCCGCACCTTCGCGGCCTTGCCGTGGCTGCGGATGAACGTCACCAGGCGATCGGGATAGGCGAAGGAATTGTCGCGGAAGGCGATGACGGCGCCCTTGGGACCTGCATCGATCTTCTCGACATTGGCCCGGCGGCAGAACGCCTTGATCGCGGCGACCTTGAACAGATAGCGGACCTCGTCGGGCAAGACGCCGAAGCGGTCGCGCATCTCGGCGCCAAAATTCTCGATCTCCTCCTCGGTGTCGAGATCGGCGAGGCGCCGATACAGCGACAGCCGCACCGAGAGGTCGTTGACATAGTCCTCCGGAATGAGCACGGGCATGCCGATCGTGATCGATGGCGACCAGCGGTCGGCGGCGGGTTCGGAGACGCCGGCCTTGAGGTTGACGATCGCCTCCTCCAGCATCGATTGATACAGCTCGAAGCCGACCTCCTTGATGTGGCCGGACTGCTCCTCGCCGAGCAAGTTTCCGGCGCCGCGGATGTCGAGATCGTGCGAGGCAAGCTGGAAGCCTGCGCCGAGGGTCTCCAGCGATTGCAGCACGGTGAGCCGGCGCTCGGCCTGCGCGGTGATCTTCTGCTGCGCCGGCAGCGTGAACAGTGCGTACGCCCGCAGCTTGGAGCGACCGACGCGGCCGCGGAGCTGGTAGAGCTGGGCCAGGCCAAACATATCGGCGCGGTGCACGATCAGCGTGTTGGCGTTGGGGATGTCGAGGCCGGATTCCACGATCGTGGTCGACAGCAGGATGTCGAACTTGCCGTCGTAGAATGCCGTCATGATGTCCTCGATCGCGGCGGGCGGCATCTGGCCGTGCGCGACCGCGACCTTCATCTCCGGCACGTTCTTGTCGAGGAAATCCTTGACCTCGGCGAGGTCGTCGATGCGCGGCACCACGTAGAACGCCTGGCCGCCGCGATATCGCTCGCGCAACAGCGCCTCGCGGATCATCAAGGGATCGTGCGGGGCGACGAAGGTGCGGACCGCGAGCCGATCGACTGGGGGCGAGGCGATGATCGAGAGCTCGCGCACGCCGGTGAGCGCCAATTGCAGCGTGCGCGGAATCGGGGTCGCCGATAATGTCAGCACGTGCACCTCGGCGCGAAGCGCCTTCAGCCGCTCCTTGTGGCTGACACCGAAATGCTGCTCCTCGTCCACGATGAGCAGGCCGAGGTCGCGAAACTTGATCGCCTTGCCGAGCAGCGCATGGGTGCCGACGACGATGTCGACGGAGCCGTCGGCGAGGCCCTTCTTGACCTGGTTAAGCTGCTTGGTCGGGACGAGGCGTGAGGCCTGCGCCACGTTGACCGGAAAACCCTTGAACCGCTCGGAGAAAGTCTTGTGGTGCTGACGGGCGAGCAGCGTGGTCGGCACCACGACCGCGACCTGCTTGCCGTCGAGTGCCACGGCGAAGGCCGCGCGCAGCGCCACCTCGGTCTTGCCGAAGCCGACGTCGCCGCAGATCAGGCGGTCCATCGGGCGGCCCTTTTCGAGATCCTTCAGAGTGGACTCGATCGCGCCCAGCTGGTCCTCGGTCTCGTCATAGGGAAAGCGCGCGCAGAACTCGTCGTAGAGGCCCTGCTGCACCGGCAGCTTCGGCGCCTCGTGCAGCATGCGTTCGGCCGCGATCTTGATCAGCTCGCCAGCGATCTCGCGGATGCGGTTCTTCAGCTTGGCCTTGCGAGTCTGCCAGCCCGAACCGCCGAGGCGGTCGAGCTCGACGGTGGTCTGGTCGGAGCCGTAGCGCGACAACAGCTCGATGTTCTCGACGGGGAGGAACAGCTTGGTCTCGGCGGCATAATGCAGCTCGAGACAGTCGTGCGGCGCGCCCGCGACGTCGAGGGTCTGCAGGCCGATAAAGCGGCCGATGCCGTGATCGACGTGGACGACGATGTCGCCGGCGGCGAGGCTCGTCACTTCCGAGATGAAATTGTCAAGCTTGCGGCTCGCCTTGCGCGGCCGCACCAGACGGTCGCCGAGGATGTCCTGCTCGCTGATCAGTGCGATCTCGTCGGTCTCGAAGCCGCTTTCGAGGCCGAGCACGGCGAGCATGGTCTCGTTTCGCGGCGTCGCCTGCACCGTCCGCCAGCTGTTGACGCTGGTTGTGTGGGCCAGCTTGTGGTCGCGCAGCATCGAGGTCATGCGGTCGCGCGAGCCTTCGGTCCACAGCGCGATCACGACCTTCTTGCGCTGGGCCTGCAAGGCCATCACATGCGCGACGACGGACTCGAACACATTGACGGTGGTGTCATTGCGTTCCGGCGCGAAGTCGCGGCCCTTGCGCGCGCCGGCATCGACGACACTCGTGCCGTCGGTCGGCACGGAGAACGGCGTCAGCCGCGCCACCGGGACGTCGCCGAGGCGTTTGCCCCACTCCTCCTCGGTCAGATAGAGCCGGTCGGGCGGCAGCGGCTTGTAGATGGCGCCGCCACCGGGATGCTCCAGCGCCTCGCGTCTGGCCTCGTAATAGTCGAGGACCTGCTTGAAGCGCTCGCGGACGGCATCCTCGGCCTGCGGCTCGATCGCGACGGCCGCGCCTTGCAGATAGTCGAACAGCGTGTCCATCCGGTCCTGGAACAGGGGAAGCCAGTGCTCCATGCCGGGATGGCGGCGGCCTTCACTGACCGCCTCGTACAGCGCGTCTTCGCGCTCGGGCGCGCCGAACTCGGCGACATAGCCCATGCGGAAACGGCGGATGGTGTCGGTGACGAGCTGAAATTCCGAGATCGGCACGAGGTCGAGCGCGCGCATGTCGAGCAGCGTGCGCTGCGTCTCGGCGTCGAACGAGCGGATCGACTCCAGGCTGTCGCCGAAAAAGTCGAAGCGCACGGGCTGATCGAGGCCGGCCGGAAACAGGTCCAGGATCCCACCGCGCACGGCGTATTCACCGGGCTCGCGCACGGTCGAGGAGCGGTTGTAGCCGTTGTGCTCGAGCCAGGCGACGATGGTGTCCATCGGCACCACGTTGCCTGGCGCAACCGACAGCGCCTGCGCCGCGACGAGGTCGCGCGCAGGCACGCGCTGCACCACGGCGTTCACCGTGGTCAGCACGATCAGCGGCTTGTCGCTGCCGGCGAGCGAAGCCAGCCGCGCCAGCGTCGTCAGGCGTTGCGCCAAAATGCCGCCATGCGGCGAGACGCGGTCATAGGGCTGACAGTCCCAGGCCGGGAAGGTCAGCACCGGCAGATCGGGCGCGAAGAATTGCAGTGCCCGTTCGAGCTGCTGCATGCGCGGACCGTCGCGGCAGACCACCGCAAGGCTGACCGCCGGCTTCTTCGGCCGCGCCGCGATGGCACGGGCGAGATCGGAGACGACGAGGCCTTCGGCGCCCTCGGCGACATTGGCAAGCGTCAGCGCGCGGCCGGGCGTCAGCAGCTCGGCCGGTGATTTCATGCCCTGCTTCATGCGTCGCCGTCCGCGATCGGGAATGCCTTGATGCGGGCAAACAGCGCGCCGGGGACATCGGCCGGAAGCACCTTGTCGCCGGTGACCGCGGCATAGAGATCGGGATCGTTGACCTCGAGCAAGCGCTCGAGCTCGATCAATTCAGGCTCGGACAAATTGCCGATCTCGGCATCCGCAAAGCGGCCGAGGATCAGGTCCATCTCGCGCGTGCCGCGGTGCCAGCAGCGGAACAGAAGCCGCTTGCGGCGGTCGTCGAGCCCGCTGCTCGATCGTGTCGTTCCCGTCATGTCTCAAATCCAGTCAAACGCAGAAAGCCCGGACGTGCCGGGCGGGGTGGATATAGCCACTCGGACCGGCCGTGTCAGCCCTTTGTTGTTGCAATTGTTTGTGGTCGTCATTGCCGGGCTTGACCCGGCAATCCATCCTCTTGAATAGATGGATGCGCGGGTTGAGCCCGCGTGACGATTGTTGCGAGAATGCGCCCCAGTCTGCTCAATCCGCTGTTTGCTCCCGTGACCAGCCTGCCCGGCGTCGGTCCGAAGCAAGACAAGCTGTTGCAGTACCTGCTCAGCCGCAACGAGACGCCGCGGCTGGTCGATCTGCTGCTGCACCTGCCGAGCCACGTCATCGACCGCCGGACCCGGCCAAAAATCCGCGACGCCGTCCAGGGAACCATGGTGACGCTGGAGGTCACCGTCGACCGCCATCGCCCGCCCCCGCCGCGCAACGCGCGCGCGCCCTATCTCGTCTACGCCAGCGACGACACCGGAGAGGTCGTGCTGACCTTCTTCCGCGCCAAGCCCGGCTATGTCGAAAAGCTGCTGCCGGTAGGCGAGAAGCGCTACGTCTCCGGCACGCTGCAGATGTATGACGGCATCCCGCAGATCGTGCATCCCGATCGCGTGCTCGACGAAGAGGCGATTGCAAAGCTCTCTGGCATCGATCCGGTGTATCCGCTGACCGAGGGCCTCGCGCTCGGCTCGCTGCGCCGCGCGATCGCGCAGGCCCTTCAAAAGCTGCCAGCCCTGCCGGAGTGGATCAGTCCGGAGGTGATGCGCCGCTGCAATTTTCCTCCGGTTACCGAGGCGCTCACGCGCGTGCACCAGCCGGTCGAGCTCACCGACGTCCTGCCGGACCAGCCGTTCTGGTCGCGTCTCGCCTTCGACGAACTGCTCGCCGGCCAGCTCGCACTCGCCCTGATCCGCGCGCAATTGCGCCGCCCCGCCGGCGTGCGCAATGCCGGCGACGGGCACCTGCGCAACAACATCATCGACGCCCTGCCCTACGCGCTCACGCCGTCGCAGCGCAGCGCTGCTGCGGCCATCGCCGAGGACCTGAAACAGCCCGTGCGCATGCTGCGCCTGCTCCAGGGCGACGTCGGATCCGGCAAGACCGTGGTGGCGCTGTTAGCTGCCGCCGCGGTCGCCGAGGTCGGCAAACAGGCCGCGCTGATGGCCCCGACCGAGATCCTGGCGCGCCAGCATATCAAGACCATCGCCCCGCTCGCCGAGCGCGCCGGCATGCGGGTTGCGATCCTCACCGGCCGCGAAAAGGGCAAGGAGCGTCGGGAGCTGTTGGCGCAGCTTGAAGCCGGCGAGATCGACCTCCTCGTCGGCACGCATGCGCTGATCCAGGACGATGTCATCTTCAAGGACCTCGCGCTCGGCATCGTTGACGAGCAGCACCGCTTTGGCGTGCGCGAACGCCTCGCGCTGACCTCGAAGGGCGAATCCGTCGATGTGCTGGTGCTGAGTGCAACGCCGATCCCGCGCACGCTGGTGCTGACCTATTTCGGCGACATGGACATCTCCGAGCTGCGCGAAAAGCCGGCCGGCCGCCAGCCGATCGACACCCGCGCAGTGCCGGTGAGCCGGATCGAGGAGGTCATGGACGGCATCGGCCGCGCGCTCCAATCCGGCAAGCTGGTCTACTGGATCTGCCCGCTGGTCGAGGAATCCGAGGCCGAGGGCACCGAGCACCTGACCAACGCGACGAAGCGTTTCGAAAGCCTGCAAAAACGCTTCGGTGAGCGCGTCGGCCTCGTTCACGGCCAGATGAAGGGCACCGAGAAGGACCGCGTGATGGGCCAGTTCGCTGCCCACGAGATCGGGCTTCTGGTCGCGACCACCGTGGTCGAAGTCGGCGTCGACGTGCCGGCCGCGACCATCATGGTGATCGAGAACGCCGAACGATTTGGTCTTGCCCAATTGCATCAGCTGCGCGGCCGGATCGGGCGCGGCTCGGAAGCCTCGACCTGCCTGCTGCTGTATTCGGAGCCGCTCGGCGAGATGTCGAAGGCGCGGCTGAAGGTGATCCGCGAAACCACCGACGGCTTCCGCATCGCCGAGGAAGATTTAAAGCTGCGCGGCGAAGGCGACGTGCTGGGCGTGCGCCAGAGCGGCCTGCCCGGCTATCGCATCGCGCGTTCGGAAGTCCATGGCCAGCTCATCACCCAGGCGCGCGACGAGGCGCTGCGCATCCTGAAGGACGATCCGAAGCTGAAGGGCGAGCGCGGCGAAGCGTTGCGGTGCCTGCTGTATCTGTATGAGCGGGACGAGGCGATTCCGCTGATCGGGGCGGGCTGAGCTATCGCGGCAGCGAAGGATGCGGCCGCCTCGGTCTCGGCCAAGAGTGCTATCTTTCGTTGCGAGCGTTTTCGTGAAAACCTTCGGCCATGCGCCGGATCATCGTCGTTGGCTCCCAAGGAAGCGGAAAGACGAGCCTCGCCCTGAAGCTCGGGCGAAAGCTCGAGCTGCCGGTGGTGCATCTCGACGTGCTCTACTGGCGGCCGGGCTGGAAGCCATCCGACAAGGCAAGCTTTCGCTCGCGCGTCGCTGAGGCAATCGCGGGCGATGCGTGGGTCGTCGACGGCAGCTTCTCGGGGCTGGCCTTCGATCTCACGCTCGCGCGCGCCGATACGCTGGTCGTTATCGACCGTCCGCGCTGGCTTTGCCAATGGCGTATTCTCTGGCGCTCGGCTTTCGATCGCGCTACCGCACGGCCCGATTTGCCCGAGGGATGTCCGGAACAGTTCGACTGGAAACTGATGAAAGAGGCGTGGCGCTACAACACGGAGCGCGTGCCCGCCATCGAGGCCGAGCGCATTCAATATGGCCCTGATGTCCCGGTCGTGCGCCTGAGACGCGACCGGGATATCCAGGGTTTTCTGGAATCCGTTTCAGCGCACGGCGAGTGAATGATTGTGGTGACGTGAGATCAGGCGATCAGGATTTCTTCTGCGCGATGCGCGCGGCGAACGCCTTCAACAGCTCCGCATCCGCCGCCTCGCCCTTCGCGTCCTCCGCGAGATGCTCGAACCACCGCGCAAAGCCCTCGTAGATCTGGGTGGCCGGATGATCGGGGCCGAGGAATCCGGAAATCTCCCGCATTTCCGCGACCCAGCGATAGGCTTTCGGGATCATGTCGGGCAGCGCGATCTCGAGCCGAGCCAGGATCGCGGGTTGGCTGAGCGCGAGCTCGTCGCGCAGCGCCTCGGCCGCGCCCGCTTTCGTTGCCGCGATTACCATGGCCGAGCCGATGCCGGCGAGACCCTTGACGATGCCGGCGTAGGACATCTTGAGCGCAGAGGCTGCGCCGACCGGGCCTTCAACGATCCGCACATCGAGACCAAGGTCATTCAGAACGGCGACGTCCTTGGCGTACTCGCCGGACATGTAGAAGGCCGGGCTCTTGCCCCCCGGCTGCGGCGGAAAGCCGATGATGCCGGCATCGACGAATGGCGCCTGCGCCCAACCGATGATCTCTGCGATCCTTTGCACGGTATCGACATTGACGGCGTTGCAGTCGACCACAACCGGTTTCTTCTCGCGCCGGATGATCAGCGCGGCCAGCCGTTCAGCCAGCGCCACTGCTTCGCCCGGAGGCACGATCGAGAGGATGATGTCGGCTTCAGCAAGCGCGTCGTCCTCGGTGCCGACCATGCCAGCGTCCGCCGCGCGCTTCAGTGTGGCTTCACTTCGCCCTTTCAGGGACGTCAGCACGCGCGCGCCATTCTCGCTGAGGCGGCGAGCCACGGCACTGCCCATGGCACCCGGCGCGAGGATCGCAATGGTTTTGGACATCATGCACTCCAGGCCGAATTCCGAACGATACGCTCAGTCGACCCGACACTAGCAGAGGACGCGAACGCCTGCGTGAATGTGGCCATCCCGCCGGAATGGCCCTACTCCACTTTCGCAGGCTGGAGCGCAGACGCATTCGCGATGCGTGCGGCGTTGGCGACGCCCGCGAGCGCGGCGGCCTTCTTCGGATCTGGCGCCGAGCCCGGCTGAACCACGCCGGCCGACATGATCAGCGTGGCCGCGTCCTCAGCGGTGAGATCGACCTCGATGATCTTGCTTTTGGGGACATAGAAGAAGAAACCGGTGGTCGGATTCGGCGAGCACGGCAGGAATACCGAGACGTGTTCCTCCTGTCCGGGCAGGTTGCGCGCAATGTCTTCGTTCGGCGATTGCGAGATCAGCACGATCGACCACATGCCGGGCGAAGGAAACTCGACCAGGCCCACTTTCCGGAAGCTCGAGCCCTTGCCCGAGAACAATGTCTCGAACACCTGCTTGAGGCCGCGGTAGATGGCGCGCACGGCCGGGATCCGGCCGAGAAAGGTCTCGCCGACATCGACCAGCGTCCGGCCGATCAGGTTGGCCGCGAGGAAGCCGACCAGCGTCAGCGTGAAAAACGCGACAACCAGTCCCCATCCGGGAATGACGTAGGGCAGATATGTTTCAGGCCGATAGGCCAGCGGCACGAACGGCCGCACCACGCCATCGACCCAGGTCACGAACCACCAGACCAGATAGAGCGTGATCGCGATAGGCCCCGTCACGACGAGGCCGGTCAGAAAATAATTGCGGAAACGGCCGATCAGGCCGGTATGTGGTTCCGGAATGGGATCAGGTGGCGCAGGCGCGTCGTCGCGGGGGGTCATTAGGGTTCCAGGTGGGTCGCAGCACACAAGCTAGGGGCTTCTAGCAGGTTTGGGAAGACTGCGACCAACCGATATCCCTTGTGCCTATTCCACGGTCACCGATTTTGCGAGGTTGCGCGGCTGGTCCACGTCGGTGCCCATCACCACGGCCGTGTGATAGGCGAGCAGCTGCACCGGAACGGCATAGACCATCGGCGTGAACGCCGCCGCCATGTCAGGCATGACGATGGTGACGAGAGAATCGACGGTCGCCTCCGCCGCGCCCTTGGCGTCGGTCATCAGAATGATTTTGCCGCCGCGCGCGGCGACCTCCTGCATGTTTGAGACGGTCTTTTCGAACACCTGGTCATACGGCGCGATGACGACGACGGGCATGGCTTCGTCGATCAGCGCGATGGGTCCGTGCTTCAGCTCGCCGGCAGCGTAGCCTTCGGCGTGGATGTAGGATATTTCCTTCAGCTTCAGCGCGCCTTCGAGCGCCAGCGGAAAACTGGTACCGCGGCCGAGATAGAGCACGTCGCGCGACTTTGCGATCTCGCGCGCCAGACGCTCGATCTCCACCTCGGTGGTGAGCGCATCCGACATCAAGCGCGGGATCTCGACGAGGCCATGGACGAGCTTGGTCTCGTCCTCGTCGGACAATTCACCGCGAGCCTTGCCGGCCGCAATGGCAAGGTTTGCCAGCACCATCAACTGGCAGGTGAAGGCTTTGGTCGAGGCGACGCCGATCTCGGGACCGGCGAGCGTTTGCAGCACGGTCTCGCTCTCGCGCGCGATCGTCGAGGTCGCCACGTTGACGACGGCGACCGTGTGCACGCCCGCGGCCTTGGCATAGCGCAGCGCCGCCAGCGTGTCGGCAGTCTCGCCGGATTGCGAGATGAAGATGGCGAGATCACCCTTGCGCAGGGGCGCTTCGCGGTAGCGGAATTCGGAGGCGACGTCCACCTCGACCGGCACGCGCGCAAAACGCTCGAACCAGTACTTTGCAACGTAGCCGGCATAGCTCGCGGTGCCGCAGGCCGTGATGTTGATGCGCTGGATCGTCTTGAAGTCGAACGGCAGCTTGACCGGCAGCGCGACGTGCTCGGTTGCCATGTCGACATAGCGCGCGAGGGTGTGGCCAACCACTTCGGGCTGCTCGTGGATCTCCTTCGCCATGAAGTGGCGGTAATTGGCCTTGTCGACCAGCGAGGTCGAGGCCGCGTGCCTGATCTTGTCGCGCTGGACGGCGTGACCGTCCTTGTCGAAGATATCAGCGCTCTTGCGTGTGAGCACGACCCAGTCGCCGTCTTCGAGATAGCTGATCGTGTCGGTGAAGGGGCCGAGCGCGATGGCATCGGAGCCGAGATACATCTCGCCGTCACCATAGCCGATCGCCAGCGGCGGGCCGTTGCGGGCGCCGATCATGAGGTCGTCGTCGCCGGCGAAGATGAAGCCGAGGGCGAAGGCGCCGCGTAAGCGCGCCAGCGTCAGCTTGACCGCCTCGACCGGCTTGTTGCCGCGCGCGAGCAGATCGTCGACGAGGTGCACCACGATCTCGGTGTCGGTCTCGGTGTGGAATACCGTGCCCTTCGTCTCGAGCTCCTCGCGCAGCTCGCGGAAATTCTCGATGATGCCGTTGTGGACCACGGCGACGCGTTCGGTCGCGTGCGGATGCGCGTTGTTGACGGTCGGCTTGCCATGGGTGGCCCAGCGGGTATGACCGATGCCGGTGGTACCCTGCAACGGCTCCGCCTCGAGCCGCTTCTCCAGGTTCTTCAGCTTGCCCTCGGCGCGGCGGCGCTCCAGGTGCTTGCCTTCGAGTGTGGCGACGCCCGCGGAATCATAGCCGCGATATTCGAGACGTTTGAGCGACTCCACCAATTGCTCTGCAACCGGTTCGCGCCCGAGAATGCCGACAATCCCGCACATGCGGATCACTATCCCCCAAATCGCCGAAAAATCGCCTAAACGACGCGGTTGGTTTTAGCGAAACTCCTACGGAACCAGGTACTCAATAATTATTGCTGATTGAGACAGCACCGATCACACCGAGCCCCGCCTGCGTCGATTTGGCCGGCCTTTAACCTCGCACGTTAACTCACTGTCAACATGTTTGGCCAACGATTCCCGCCCAGGAGAGACGGCCATGAGAAGCTCATCCGACCGCAAAGGCCGGTCGTCGATGTATCTGCGCGCCAGCGAGACCTCGGGCACGCACCTTGCGCATTGGCCGCCGCCCCTGCGCGGCAAGGAGAACAAGCCGCTTTTCATCAAGCATCCCGAAGGCGAGCCGGCCAAGCGCGCCAAGCCGCGCGGCTGGCGCCTGACCCGCGCCATCTTCTCCGAATTCGCCGACGACGAATAGCCTCGCTCACGTCTCCGGCTTCTTTTCGGGAGTCTTGCCGCCGGTCTTCATCTCGCGATAGCGCGCCGCGCCGCCTTCCCGGATGGTCTGCTGGTTGCGCTCCAGCGCCATCGCATCGTCGGGTACATCGCGGGTGATCACCGAGCCGGAGCCGATATAGGCGCCGTTGCCGATTTTCACGGGCGCGACCAGCGAGGAGTTGGTGCCGACGAAGGCGCCCTGCCCGATCACCGTCTTGTGCTTCCCAAAACCGTCGTAGTTGCAGGTGATGGTGCCGGCGCCGATGTTGGACTTGGCGCCGACGACCGCATCACCGATGTAGGCAAGATGATTGGCTTTCGCTCCCGCCTCGAGAGTCGCGGCCTTGGTCTCCACGAAGTTGCCGATTTTGGCGCCTTCGCCGAGCGAGCTGCCCGGCCTCATGCGCGCGAACGGACCGACAGACGCGTTCTTGCCAATCGCACTCTGCACGATGTGTGAGAAGGAATGGATCACCGCGCCGTCGGCAATCGAGATGCCCGGGCCGATTACCACGAACGGCTCGATTGTGACGTCCTTGCCGAATACGGTGTCGGCGGACAGGTACACCGTCTCCGGCGCGATCAGCGTGACGCCGGCCTCCATCGCCGCTTTGCGTAAGCGCGCCTGCATCACGCCTTCCGCTTCGGCGAGCTGCGCCTTGGTGTTGATGCCGCGCACCTCGTCTTCACTGGTCTCGATCACCACGGACTCCCATCCCTTGTCGCGGACGATGCCGATTGCGTCCGTCAGATAATATTCGCTCTTGGAATTGGCATTGCCGACCTGTCCGAGGATTTCGAGCGCGCGGCGACCATCGATCGCCATCACGCCGGCGTTGCAGAGATCGATCTTGCGCTCCGCTTCGCTGGCGTCGGCCTGTTCGCGGATCGCGACCAGGTGATCGCCCTCGACGATGAAGCGGCCATAGCCGGTGGGATCGGCGGCGCGAAAACCGAGCGCGGCGATGGCGGCGCCCCTGGCGAGCGGTTCGCGCAGCCGCGCGAAGGTTTCGGCCGAGATCAGCGGCGTGTCGCCGAACGCGATCAAGAGATCGTCCACCCCCTGCGCGATCGCCTCGCGCGCCACCAGCACCGCATGCGCGGTGCCGAGCCGCTCGGCTTGCACGTAGGTGAGTGCGTCGGGGCGGCTGCGCCTCGCCTCCTCCGCGACGGCCTGGTGATCGGGACCGATCACGACGGCGAGCGACGTGCCGGTTCCCTTTGGTGCGGCGGCGAGCACATGGGCGAGCAGCGTCTGATGCGCGACGGGATGCAGCACCTTCGGCAGGCTCGATTGCATGCGCGTGCCTTCGCCGGCGGCGAGCACGATCGTAAGGCTGGAACGGGCGGTCATCGGAATCCTGTCAGATACGGCCGGATCAATGGTGCGGCGGACGGCAGGCCGCCCAGATGCTCTCGCCTTGCTACCCCCGCAAACGCCCGGAATTCAAGTGCGGCACGCTTTTCCTGTTAATGTTCCCTGATTGATTCGGGGAAGCCAGACGGGGCTGGGCACTTAACGTTCATGGCAAAGGATTCCGACCCACTGGCGGATGCCTTCGACACCAAGGAGACCGGCGGGCTGTTCTCCGGACTTTTGGCCGAGGAAAGCGCGTTCGACCGCCGCATGATGTGGCGGCTGGGCTCGTGGGGCGTCGCGGCCGTCGGGGCCGTCGTCATCGCGGTGGTGGCCAACCAGGCCCATATTGGCTGGCGCCGTGACCAAATTGCCTCCGTTGACCTCGCGCGCCAGGCCGACCGGCTCCAAATGCTGACCAAGGACAGCCAGAACGAGGCACGCCGCCTCGCCGCCGCCATCGAGACGCTGAACAGCGACCGCGACCGGCTCTATTCACGCGTCACGGTGCTCGAGCAGGGTCTGGATTCCGTCACCGGTGCCATCGCCAAGCAGAACGCCACGCCGCCGCAAGGCGCCAAGCCGCAGGATGTCGCGCCAGCGACCGCAGCTCCCAGCGTCGCGCCGGTCGTCTCGACGCCAGCTCCGGCGAGCGAGAAGCCGCGCACCGAAGCCGCCAAGGATACCCAGAAGGATACCCAGAAGGATACGCCGAAGGAGACTGCGAAGGAGCCGTCGAGCCCGCCGCCGCAGACGGCGGCCGCCGCTTCGCTCGTGCAGCAGTCACCGGCCATGACTTCGGCGCTGCCGACCATTCCGCTGGTGCCGTCCAAGTCGATCATGGCGCCGCCGGATACAGCCGCGTCGAAACTGATTCAACCTGAGGCAGCCGAGAAGGCCGCCGAGAAGAAGCCCGAGCCGGCTCCTACTCCAACCGAGGTCGTCGCGACAGCAACGAAGCCCCCGGAAGCAGCCGAGACCGAAGCGCCCGCGATCGCAGTCCAGCAGACGCGCTTTGCCATCGACCTCGGCGGCGCCAACTCGATCGATGGCCTGCGCGCACTCTGGCGCGGCGTGACCAAATCCCATCCGGAAGTTGGAGCGTTGCGGCCGATCATCATGATCAAGGAGGGCGCCGCGGGCCTCGGCATGCAGCTCCGTTTGGGTGCCGGGCCCCTGATCAACGCCGCCGCCGCCGCAAAACTGTGCGCCGGCCTGACCGAGAACGACCGCCACTGCGAGACCACCGTGTTCGACGGCCAGCGCTTATCGATGCGCGGCGGTCAAGAGAGGGCTCAAGAAAAGGGGCCGGAGAAGACTCAAGACAGGGTTCAAGACAAGAACGCCGAGAAGAGCCAAGAGGCGGTGCCGCAGGCCGAGAGCGCCTCGGCGCCCGCGCCAATTGCAAAGCCGGACAAGCGCCGGCGCAACTATTCCTCGAAACGCTCGAAGCGCGAGGAGCCGCCGCCTGCACCCCCACCTGCGGCGCAGCCCGCGCCGCCGAAGCCGGAGGCGGCGTCAACGTCTGCAGGATCGACGCTGTCCTCGTTCTTCAGGCGATAGGCGCCAAAACATTCGCGGGCGCTTTGTCGGGGGCGGCGCGCGGACTCGCCGCAAGATCAGCGATGAAATCCGGCGTTGCGCGCGCATGCGACCATCGGACGCTTGGACCTGAGACGCTCTTTCGCAGCAAGTTCGCGCTCGTCCAACGCCGCCTCAAGAGTCGCCCATCCGAAACCTCGCGTGCTTTGATGAACGAACTGGATCACGTGCTGAGGCTTCTCGTCGCGGCGGGAACAGGTCTGCTGATCGGCATTGACCGCGATATGAACGACAAGCCGATGGGAATGCGGACCCTGGCGCTGGGCCCTCGGCTCCGCGTTAAGGGGCTGCTCGCATTGGCCGAGAAATACGAGCGCCGTCCCTCAGAACAGAGCCGAAAGGCGCAAAATTGACCTTGATGGATCTCCGCGCAGGCAATCACTATTCGATGCGCGCCTTTTCCTTCAGATCGCGAATACGCATCTCCGCTTCATCCTTGGACTGTACGACCTCGGACCAATCGTCGACCCGCGCTTCCTTGCTCAGCCTCTTGAGCTCTTTCAGCTGCTCCTGGGTTGGCTTGTCCATGCTCACTCCTCGAAGACATCATGCGTTAGGCGTCACAACATCAGAACCAGCCCGCCCCTCTTGTGTTCCTGGGGGATGCGGTCAGCAGAAACTTCGCCTGCCCTGTTGCCTGCCGGTGCCATCCCGACCATATTGCCGCCATGACAAAAAAGCCCTTCCGCCTCACGCCCTACCAGGTGCAGTTCCTGATCGTCGTCGGCTTCGCCTCCGTCGGCTATGCGCTTTATCTGCGCTACCTCGCGATCGAACTGTCGCAAGTCGCGCTCGCCTGCGATGCCGGCCTTCAGACGCTGCTCTGCAAGGCGCGCTCGGTCTCGACCGTGCTGTTCAAGAATTCGGTGTTCGGGATCGTCGCGCTGGTGGTTGCGACGCTGAACCTGATGCGGCCGTCGATCGTGCTGCTCACCGTCGGCGTCATCGCCGCCGGCCTCGGCATCGTGCTCTACAATGTCGTGCTGTCGGGCCTTGCGATTGGCCTGTTCATTCTTGGATTTGCTCGGCCCGCGCCCGCCACAGCGTGAGCGCGAACAAGAGGTAGATCGCGCAGGTCCACAGCGACTGCCAATTGTCGCGGCCCTCGTTGAACAGCACATAGACGGCCGACAGCGCCAGCAGGCCCGCGAACACCGCCTCCGCGATCGGACGCTGGCCGATCTGCGGCCGGTTCAGCATCAGCAGCGCAAATGGCACCACGGCCATCGTCAGCGCGGCGTAGGGAAAATCCTTGTAGCGCGGGTCGAACACGAAGCCGAGCGCGGTCTGCGCCGCGATCACCGCGGCCACGGCCAGCGTCAGGCCGAGCACGGCGGTGAGCTTGGACCATTTCCGGCCCTCGCGCGGGCCGAGCAGATCGAGGAAGGTGGGAAGGCTGCGGCCGATCACCATCGCCTGCGCGCAGAAGATCGGCGACAGGATGCCGGCGAGGAGCAGCGCGCCCCAGAGCAGCCAGCCGCCGATGCCGTAGCTCTCGTAATACATCTTATCGGCGCCGATGCCGAGCAGGATGCCCGCCGTCGTCGCCGAGATGCCGACGCCGAGCCAGGCCGAGAAGCGCGGCGTCCACGGCCGCCGGCGCAGCGTGAGACCGGCAACCGCGAACACCAGCACGCTGAGGCCCATGCCCGCGCCCATGTACCATTTCCAGTACGGGAAATTGCTGATCGGCTCGCCCGGCGGATACTTCAGGCCGCGGCGCACCGAATCATACAGGCCCCAATAGCCACCGACGGTGCCTTCCAGCTTGCGCTTCCACGGCTGGTCGTAGGACTCGATCAGGTTGACACGGAACTTCTGTGCCTTCGCAAGGCTCAGGATCTCGGAAACCACCCGCGCCTGGTTGGTGCGCGACGGCAGCGCGCCGTCGCGCATACGTCCCTCGCTCGGCCAGCCGGTTTCGCCGATCAGGATCTCCTTGCCCGGAAACGCCACCGCCATGCGTTCGCGGATCGACTCGACATGGGCGCTGGCGAATTTCGCCTTCACCGGGAAATCCTCCCAATAGGGCAGGATGTGGATCGTGACGAAGTCGACGGCGTCATAGACCTCGCGATTCTTCAGCCAGTACTCCCAGACGTCCGCATAGGTGACGGGCACGCTAACCTGCGCCTTGACCGAGCGGATGATGGAGACGAGGTCCGCCGTCGTCATCTCGCCGCGAAGCAGCACCTCGTTGCCAACGATGACCGTGGTGATGATGGAAGGAAATTCCTTGGTGAGGCGAACCGCGAGCGCGGCCTGCTCGAAATTCTTGGTGCGGTTGCTGGAGAGCCAGATGCCCTGGAGCACTTTCAGGCCGCCGACCTTGGCGGCGATCGCCGGCACCTGGTCGAGCCCGTTCTCCATCGAATAGGTGCGGACGCAGTCAGTGATCTCCTTGAGCTGGCGCAGGTCCTGCTCGATCTGGTCCGCCTCGATATGGGTCCACGTCTCCAGCGGCGACTGCTCGCCGCGGAACGGCGCGTAGGAGACGCATTGGACCTTCTCGGCGGGATCGATCGGCGCGCGCGCGAGCGTGATTGGCGTCGCCAACCACCACCACACGGCAGCAATCGCACCCAGTGAAACGAGCAGAAGCGCCAGTGGCGTACGAAGAGAAATCGGTTCCGTCCTCCGCGAAGGGTCCGTCGATTACCTGCTTGCACGCCGTCTGCCAAGGGGGTGCGCCCGGGTGTGGATCCGCTGCTCCCAGGAATCTGGCTGCGGCCGTTCGACCGGGGCCTAGGATTGTGACTTTGCTGGACAAAATTCCAAATACAGGTCATGGACTCGGAAAGACTTTTCCGCCGCATTGGAGACCCATTTGGACGCCATCACCGACGCGTCTGCGGGATCCTGACGCGGACGACCAGCAGATACATTGGGGAATTCATGCGGCAACGGGTGTTCGAGTTACGAAATGCGGTCCTGCGGCAGTTCGCCGCCACCTTGGCCGTCTCCTCCCTTCTCGTTCTCGCCGGCCTCGGTGGCGCCTCCGCCCAGAGCGGCACGCCCGCCCCCGACCAGAAGGCCGCGGCCCAGCCCGCGGACGCGGCCAAGGACGCTGCCCAGAACCAGCGCCGCACCGACGAATTCGCGGAAGCGGCCCAGGTCATCAACGGCCCCGCCGGCAATCCCGAATGCGTCTGGCTTGGCCGGCGCGTGGTGCGGCTGATGTGGCGGGATGATCTCGATACTGCATTCCGCCATCTCGACCTCTACGACCGTTTCGGCTGCCCCGGCGGCCACATCCAGGCTGCGTTCCGCTGCCTGACCCGCTTCGGCGGGCAAATCGATCCCAAGGTCGCCGAGACCCTGGATAGCCGCGTGCACGCTTGCTGGATCAACCCGGCGTCCCAGCCGCAGCAGGCGGCGGCGAGCGCCTCGCAAACCCCAGCGCCGACGCCGGGCAATGCGCAGGCCGCCCAGCCAGCCGCAAGCCCCTCGCCTGCGGCAAGCCCGACGCCCGCGCCCCAGAAATAGCCAAGCGTCGTTTCAGCTGTCGTTCAGGAACGATCGGCCAAGACACGGTTGGCACTGCCGCGCGTCGTTCGAAAAAGGCCATGCCCTCATAAGGACATGAGGCCATGACAGTTGTGAAACCGCGCAGCAGAGGTATGCTCCCTTTGCCGCGGACTCGGTCGGATCTCGGGGTCGGATCCGCTTCCCTGCCACCTCAGCCCCTTTTGGTTAGCCGCGATGCGCGTTGTCGCCGCCGTTCTGTTGCTTGTGTCTGCGCTCCATGCGGGACTGTGGGGAGTCCTCCGCGACAAGGAACCCGCGCCCGATTTCAAGGGCTTGGTGCCGAGTCTGTCCTATACGCCGTTCGAACCGGGACACGTCGTCGACATCAACGTCGACCCCGACAAGATTCGCGCGGACATGAAGAAGCTCTCGACCCTCACGCGAGCGATCCGGTCCTACACCGCGACGGAGGGCAGCGAGCTGGTGCCGCCGATCGCCGCCGAGTTCGGCCTCAAGGTCACCGTAGGCGCCTGGATCGACAAGGACGAGGATCGCAACGAGCGGGAGATCAAGGCCGCCATCGAGCTCGCCCGCAAGAACAGCAACGTGATCGGCATCGTGGTCGGCAACGAGGTGATCTTCCGCGGCGAGCAGAAGGTCGAGGACCTCATCGAGAAGATCAAGAAGGTCAAGAGCGCGGTCCGCGTTCCCGTCACCACCGGCGAGATCTGGAACATCTGGCGCGATTTTCCGGACCTCGCCTCCAGCGTCGACTTCATCGCCGCTCACGTGCTGCCCTATTGGGAAAACTTCCGCTCTGACCAGGCTGTGGATCAGGCGGTCGATCGTTACGAACTTCTGCGCAAGTTGTTTCCCGGCAAGCGCATCGTGATTGCCGAGTTCGGCTGGCCGAGCGCGGGCTACAACTTGCGCAATGCCGACCCCGGTCCATTCAAGCAGGCCCTGACCTTACGCAATTTCGTCAGCCGCGCCGAAGCGATGGGCATGGACTACAACATCGTCGAAGCCATCGATCGGCCCTGGAAGTTCTACGAAGGCGGCGTCGGTCCCTATTGGGGCATCCTCAACGCCAGCGGCGAGCCGAAATTCGCCTGGACCGGTCCGGTCGAGAACCCCGATTATTGGAAGCTGATGGGCATCGCGCTGCTGGTCGGCACCCTCTTGTCGCTGCCGATCCTGCGCATCGAGAAAGCGACCGCCAAGCAGGCCTTCCTGCTGTCGGCGGCAGCCAACGGCGTCGGCGCCTGGGCCGCCACGGTGTTCGCGTTCTGGAACAGCCATTACTTCGTCTTCGGCTCGGCCTTCGCGCTGACGCTGGGCATGATCCTGCTCGTTCCGCTCGTCCTCATCGCGATGGCGCGTATTGACGAGATCGCGGCCGTCGCGTTCGGCCGGCGGCCGCAGCGGCTGCTCACCAAGAGCAAGCCGGTCGAGAACGTGCCCGAGAATTACTACCCGAAAGTCTCGATCCACATCCCCGCTTATTTCGAGCCGGTCGAGATGCTCAAGCAGACGCTGGATGCGCTGTCGCGGCTGAACTATCCGAACTACGAATGCGTCGTCATCATCAACAACACGCCGGATCCCGCCTTCTGGCAGCCGATCCAGGATCATTGCCGCGCGCTCGGTGAACGCTTCAAGTTCATCAATGCCGAGAAGGTGCAGGGCTTCAAGGCCGGCGCGCTGCGCATCGCGATGGACCGCACCGCGGCGGATGCCGAGATCATCGGCATCCTCGATGCCGACTATGTCGTCGATCCCGACTGGCTGAAGGACCTCGTGCCGGCTTTCGCCGATCCGCGCGTCGGCCTCGTGCAGGCGCCGCAGGAGCATCGTGACGGCAACCTGTCGATCATGCACTACATCATGAACGGCGAATATGCCGGCTTCTTCGACATCGGCATGGTCCAGCGCAACGAAGCCAACGCCATCATCGTGCACGGCACGATGTGCCTGATCCGCCGCGCCGCGATGGACATGGCGGGGGGCTGGTCGTCAGATACGATCTGCGAGGATTCCGATCTCGGCCTGGCGATCCAGGAGCTCGGCTGGACCACCCACTACACCAACCATCGCTACGGCCAGGGCCTGCTTCCCGACACCTACGAAGCCTTCAAGAAGCAGCGTCACCGCTGGGCCTATGGCGGCCTCCAGATCGTCAAGAAGCACTGGCGCTTCTTCCTGCCCGGCAGGAGCCGGCTTACGCCCGACCAGAAGCGCGAATATGGCCTCGGCTGGCTGAACTGGCTTGGCGCAGAAAGCCTCGGCGTGGTCGTGGCGCTGCTCAATCTTGTCTGGGTGCCGATCGTCGCCTTTGCCGACATCGCCATCCCCGACAAGATCCTGACGCTGCCGATCATCGGCGCCTTCATTGTCTCGCTGGCGCACTTCCTGTCGATGTACCGCGCCCGCGTCGCGATCAAGCCTGGCCAGATGCTGGGCGCCATGATCGCGGCGATGAGCGTGCAATGGACGGTGTCGCGTGCGGTCGCGCAGGGCCTCATCACCGAGCACATCGCGTTCGCCCGCACCTCGAAAGGCGGCCTGTCGCGGATGTCGATCGAGTTCCAGGCGTTCTGGGAGGCCGTGATCGGCACTCTGCTGGTGATCGGCGCCGGCGTCCTGATCGCCTCGAACAGTTTTAGGCAGATCACCGAGATCTACATCTTCGCCGGCGTCCTCGTGCTCCAGAGCCTGCCGTTCCTCGCCGCGGTCGCGATTGCCATCCTCGAACTCAGCCGCATCAACTCGTTCCAATTCTGGCGCGACAGCGCGATCCGCACCGCCGAGCTGATCGGCCTGCGCCCAGTGGCGCTGCCCCACCCGGGCGGCACGCCGCAACCGGTGCCGAGCGAGGTCCGGCGGGAGGCGAACTGACGGATGGCAGGCCATCCTCGCTTTCGGCGTGGATGATGGCCCGCCAATCAGGTTGAAATTCCTGACCTAACCAACGGAAGCAGCGCACGAATTGCCGCTCCTGCCGCGATCTTCGGCAGCCATCCGCACTATTGACCTCCGCAGCCACTCCCCCTACACAGCGCGGGCCGACAGCATGATCCGGAAACAGCCGGTTTTCCCCGCAACGCAAGTAGAGCGCGGCGGCAAGACATGCTTCTCGAAATGACCGAACACGATGGCGATCTCTTTCAAGCCATCAGCGGCCATGGGAGCGCGTAGCTCAGCCGGTAGAGCACGTGACTTTTAATCACGGGGTCCTGGGTTCGAGCCCCAGCGCGCTCACCAAGCAAAAACAATCACTTACGACCATATTCGGCCTCTCAGGTTGAGAGACTTTTTGCTGTCTGCACACAATGTGCACACTCGGCAGGTGCAACAATGACAGCGGAAATTTTCGTTGTTGTCGGGCTCGCCATTTTTTGGGGCTCGATCGTTGCTCGCCTCGCGCTGAGGATAGCGCCCGACAGCAAGAAGCCGATGCCGTTGTCCACACCCACCACAGAAAGTGGTTAGCTCACCTTTCGAAACGCTACCGTTCGACGATTTGACTCTCGCGAGCAGTGCGTTTGGATGCGCAATGCCTCACCCAAAACGCCACACGCCTACTCACTCAGACGGCAGGCCACTGAAGATCACCTTCGGTGCAATGCGCGCGATGGGTGTTCGCGGCGTGTTGGCCTATTGCCATTGCGGGCGTCACGTTGCTTTGGATGCGGATCGTTGGGCTGATGAGGTGCGACTGTCTGATATCGAAGCGCGGTTCGTCTGTCAGGGGGTGCGGAAGCCGCGGCGCCGACGTCCAGCCCGACTTTGAGGGAGGCAATCCCCGGCTCGCGATCCGGGGGCGTCGCGTCGATTCCTGAGGAACAAGGCCGCCATATGGAGCTTGAGAGTCTTGCCGGCTCCCTGCCGAGCTGGCGGAGCGGCCCCGGCCTACCCCAAAAGCCCCCTGAAGCCGGGGCCGATTCTCCAGTAGTAAGCCTATGCGTCGCCCTTGATCGTGCGCCGCGTGTCAGGCGAAACAGGCGGCCAACTGAGGCGGCCTTACTTATTTTCGCCGACTACACGAAGGCGCGGACTCGCTAGCTTTCCGGGAGAAACGCAAACTGGCGAGATCTCGCGGTCCTGGCGCTGAGCGCGCTTGCAATTAGGGCAGACAAAGAGGTGAGCGAGTATCGACGGCGGATTGTCTCGCACCAACTCGGATCGAAACCACCTCATGCCGATCTGGCAATTAGGGCAGATCGGAGCCTCAAACTGCCCCCGCGCGTGCTTTAGCCGGTCCATGCTTGCCCCCCTGTTTGGGAAAGACTAGCAAGGCACGTTGGTCAGCAAAGTATCAAACGATACAGAACTCAAAATGAGGCCCCTGCGAAATCAAACCGGGCCAGTAATGTCGGAAACAGGCCAGTGCCAGAAACGAGAACAAAGCGGCCCCCGAACCGGCGGGCCACTGAGGCGGCTTAATGCGGAGCCTTGTATTCTCGGTTAAGCAGCTCCAGTCGTCGTTCGAGCTCTTCTTTCTTCGCCACTAGCCGCTTCGCGAGAATATCATTGACGACCGTGTGCAGTTGCCACAGTTCTTCGAGAGACATGCTTTCAAACGGCTTCCGCTCCATGAATCACCCGACCCACGCGTTCCCATAGCTTGGGCTTAGAAGCGGGAGCCTGGCAATTCTGTGTAGGTTGAGAGGAAAGGTTATCTACAGGTGCGGCCTCGGGCCACCTTCTTGAAAGCCGACCGGCTCGCCCTCAACCGAAAGCGCCGCAACTCAGCGTGCGCCAGTCGATTCCGCAGGTTAGCCAATTCGGCCATCTGACCTTCGAGAAATGCAAATCGCTTCTGCAGTGAAATGGCGCGATGGAAAACAACTTGATCAAAGGTACTCATCATCCCTCAACCCATTAAAATAATTTAAAATACGCGAGATATCGTGCCAGAATAATCACTGCGTTTAATGGTGACTAGTGTGCACAAACTAAAAAGATGTCCGCCAGCGTGAACCCGGCGGGCCGCCAACTGAGGCGGCCTAATCGTCCCAGTCCCCGCACTGGCATTTGAAAACGCGGACGTAGCTGGAGGTTTCGAGGCGCCAAAGCCGCTCCACAAGCCGGGTCGGCTGCTTGCACTTGGGGCACCTGACGTCGGCAGGCTGAGCGGCGGTCATAGGCGCATCCCGTCTACCGAGATTGACTCCCAATGCGCGGTGGGCGCGCTGAAGTCGCCATTTCCCTAAACATTCCCAGCAGTCGGGGGTCAAGGAGTGACTGCAGTGACCAAATGAGACCATTCTTGACCTTGCCACTTATTCCCGCCTATTCCCGCGACGAAACCATTTTTCAGCGCCGCGAAGCCATCCAGAAACAAACCCGGCCTAGCCTCTCCCAATGGACCAATGGGGATTCGGCTATGTCAGCTTTCATCAATGCCTTGTCTCGTAAAGCGCGCACGCTGGTGATCGTAAATTCCTTCGCCGGCGCGACTCTTCTGTTCGCCATGGCAGCTCCGCATCCCGTCTCAAGTGGTGCACTTGGTAGCGAGTGGCACTGCAGCACGGCAGCGTTTGTTTTAACGACGTGCCGTCAGACCCCGAGTCACGCGGAAGCTCCGGCGGGCCTCTTGGCACAAGCATTGCTCATATTCGGATGACTGGGATTGCTGGACCCAGTTTGAAACAGGGCGCCGCCGGGACAATGTATTTCGAGCCCGGCGGCGTATCTTTTTGAGACTACCGCCCGCCTAAGCGCAGGGAAGATCCCGCAGAGAGACCACATTCGCGGGTAGTGGCGCGGCTGGTTCCTGCATCAGGAAGGTCTCTACCAGCTCTTGCACCGCCTGAAGCACCAGCCGAGCGTTATCAACGTTTTCCGGCACCTAGCTTGCCAGGCCGACTGCTTGCCGGCGGTGCCACGCCTCCATGCTGGTTTCATGCCATCACCGTCCCGGTCCAATCCCGCATACCAATCTGCTCTAGCAAACCCTCCCAGTCAGCAATCCCGGACTCGGTAGGGTCTTCCTCCAGGTCGGTGCTACCGCCGCCCGCCCATTGCTCTTGGCTGTGGTGGTGGTCGAGGCTTCCAAGGGACGTCCTCGTCATCCCCCTCGCTGACCTCCAATTCGTCGGTATCGCAGGGCCCATCATCAACCCCTTGCTCAAGCTCGGTCACGACATAGGGATCGGAGGCGTCCAGGAAGGCGATCAACCGTTCGATCTCGGCGGATGCCTCTTTCCTGAGTCTGGCGATGTCGCTGAGGGCCCTTGCGCGCTCCCGCTGTTGGATAGCGAGACCGGACAAAATCGCACGGGTGGACTCCGGATCAAATTCTCTGACGTTTCGAAGATGGTTGCTTTGATCGAGGGCTTTCCAAGGCCCACATCTCGCGGGTCAGCCGCGGAGGACGAGCATCCCTGTCGGCGGCTGACCTGCCAATGCGTCCCGTCAACGGATCAAAGATGCTGATGCACCGCTTGATCCAGATATTCGGGCATAGGAACGTTTCGACCGGCAACGAGTCCTAGAGGCGCAATCCATCCCGTATTCCTTGTGGATCGAATGATGGAAAAAGCACTCGCCTATGCTATCTCGGCGGCCCTCGTTGGCTTCGGTCTCTTGATCTTTTTCGCCGGCCTATCCTCCAGCTCGCCCGCCTTATGGACAATCGTCGCGTTGGTCCCGATCACGATCGGGATCGTGAGCGCCTTTGGCCCGGTATGACTAGCTGTGGAAACCAGGCTTTAGGTCAGCGCGTCTGTATTTTCCGAATCGGTGTCTCGTGTTCGCTCTCTGTAGTTTCAAACTGTGGTGGACGCGCGTGAGCCATTTCGTCTCGATGCTTCTGCTTGCGACAGCCCTGATTTTGACCTTGTGCTTCGGGGTGGCAGCCTGGCGCCTCTCAGCGGACAAAGAGGCCGACATCACCGCCACCATTCCGCATCAGGAATACGGCTGGAGGTCGAGGTCAAGCAACTGATGGCTGTTGCGCTAGCCACCGCTCGCGCTCCAATCGCAAAGAAGTGCAATATCCAATTTCAGAAGAAGTCAGAGGGTGAGCCACCCAAGACCCAAAGCACCCTGCGTTCGCCGCTCAGGTTGCTGAATAAAATGCTTCAGCTTTCCGGAGCCGGCGGCGTGGCCGGCGTACTCAGCGGAGCTCCTCCAACCGAAACAGGCCCGACAGGCTTCGCTTCCCGAACCATCCGTTTGCGCATCGCCAGTCGATTGCGGGCGTGCCCTCTTGGAATGGAGGAGGTTATGTCCGATATCATTGCACTTTGCAGCGAGTCGACCTTCGCGATCAGCGTGGAAAGCTGCGAAGATATCTTCCTCACATCGACCCGTTCGTCCGTGATGCTCTGTCGCAGAGAAAGCAGCACCATCGAATCCTGCTGCAGCAAAGCTGCATTTTGCTGCACGGAATCATTGTTCTCCTTCAGCAAGGCAGTCTGTAGCTGTTGGGCCGATTGAATGTCCTTCAGAGCAGCGACAACCGAATCGGCTTTTGGCGCCGAAGCTTCCTGGCGCGGAAGCAGTTCAGCCAAGCTGCCGACATTCAGCGACGGAAACTCAGAGGGCAACGTATAGATGGCGGCCGCGCCGTTGATGGCCAAGGCACACACCGACAGTGCCAGGACCGACTTGCGGCTGGACCGCTTGACCGGCCCTGGAGCTTCTGGGACTGCGGGTGCGGCGACTGCCGCTGCCAGTGCTGCAGGGTCGAGCTCTTCGACGAAGCCTTGCGTTTCGAAAGTCATGGTCACGTGCATTGACCCCAATGAGCGAGCAAAAGGAAGCCGCTCCCGGAACGTCCTCGCGACGCCTCCTTTACGCAGCACCCATACACAAGTGCCTAAAATTGTGGGCTTTTCGGATTAATTCCACGTTAGCGGCTTGGGCGGCTGACAGGCTCAGCCACTCCGGCTGAATACGGGGTGTGTGCGAGGAATGACCAAAGTGCTTCGCGGCGGATTTTCCGAAGATGGCAGAATGCCACTGTTTTGCCCGACGCGTCAAATGACCTTTGCGTCCAATGCAGAAGACGTTGTGCCGGCGGCACTTAGCTACTGTGCATGGGGTTGTTTTCGCAGTTTTGGCAGCGCCTCAACCTTCATCCAGCAACTCTGCTCGGGTACCGCTGAAGATGACGTCAA
Organism: Bradyrhizobium sp. 153; assembly: GCF_023073835.1. NCBI lineage: Bacteria > Pseudomonadati > Pseudomonadota > Alphaproteobacteria > Hyphomicrobiales > Nitrobacteraceae > Bradyrhizobium > Bradyrhizobium sp. 153. Next base: position 211,692 of record NZ_JADPKH010000154.1, read on the forward strand.
GCTGCGGTCGAAGGACGACGCCGACAGACCGCGTGCCTGCCCTGCTTCCGGTGCCCGTGCTGACGAAGGCGCAAGCGCCCTTACCCCTCGTCCAGCACCTCGAACAACTCCTCAACCCGCTCGAATGGCGCATCGCGCATCGGGCTGTAATAGACGACGCGATCGCCGTCGCGCTGCAGCGACTTTCCCCGCGACTTCCGCAAGCGCCCGGGCAGGAATGTCGCGGCGACCGCCCCGGGGCCGACGTCGAGGCGGATGATGCCTCTGCGCTTGCATTCGATCCTGAGCCGAGCTGCGCCGAAGAAGTCGCGCGCGACATTCGGCAAGGGGCCGAAGCGGCGCGACGTTTCCTCCTCGAGGTCGTCGAGGTCGTCTTCGTCATTGCATCGTGCTGCACGCGCGTAGAGCTCGAGCCGCACCGGCTCGGACTGCACGTAGCTGTCGGGAAGCATGTCCCCGACCGGCAAATTGAGGTCGGGCACCCACACCGGGGCCCGCCCCTCGTCGACCTTCTCCGAGGCCATTTTCAGCAGGTGACTGTAGAGCACGGGCCCGAACACCTGCACGTGGCCGGATTGCTGCTCCGAGAACAGGTCTCCCGCGCCTCGCAGATCGAGGTCGCGCTCGCTGATGGCAAAGCCGGCGCCGGGCCGACTGAACTCCTCGAGCACTGCCAGGCGCTTCTCGGATTGCCCGGACTCCGTCTCCGTCAGCAAATGGGCGAAGGCGCGGATGCCGCTGCGGCCGACCCGCCCGCGCAGCTGGTGCAGCTGCGCAAGGCCGAACTTCTCCGGCCAGCACACCACGATGGTGTTCGCACGGGGAATGTCGAGGCCGCTCTCGACGATGTTGGTCGCGAGCAGGACGTCGGCCCTGCCCTCGACGAAGCTCATCATGCGGTCGTCGATCTCGTCGGCCGCCAGCCTGCCGTGCAGACACACGATGCGGAGGTCCGGCGCCACCGCCTGCACCCGCGCCAGCATGGGATCGAGATCCTGAATGCGCGGACAGATCAGAAAGCTCTGGCCGTGGCGCCGCTGCTCGCGCAGCAATGCGTTGGCGATGGCAGCATCCGACAGCGGTGCGATTCTGGTTGCGACCGGCAGCCGATGAACCGGTGGCGAAGCGATCACGCTGAGATCGCGAAAACCGGCAAGACCGGCGGCCAGCGTCCGCGGGATCGGCGTCGCGCTCATCATGAGCACATGTACATTCTTGGCGAGGCCGGAGAGCTTTGCTTTTTCGGCGGCACCAAAATGCTGCTCCTCGTCGATGATGACGAGGCCGAGATCATCGAACTTCACGTCCTTGCCGGTGAGCGCCTGCGTGCCGATCACGACCTTGATCCGGCCGCTGCGCAGTCCCTCCCTGGTCTTGCGCAGCTCAGCGCCTGACGTCGCGCGCGACAGGTTGCCGACCTCGATGCCGAACGGGGCAAAGCGCTTCTGGAACGTCGCGACATGCTGCCGGGCCAGCACCGTCGTCGGCACCGCGATCGCCACTTGCTTGCCCGACAGCACCACGGCGGCCGCCGCGCGCAGCGCCACCTCGGTCTTGCCAAAGCCGACATCGCCGCAGATCACACGGTCCATCGGGTGACCGGACGCGAGATCGTCCAGCACGTCGGCGATCGCCTTGGCCTGGTCGCTCGTGGTGAAATACGGGAAGCGCGCCACGAATTTCTCGTAGGCCGATCCCGGCGGAACCAGCTTTTCGGCGCGCCGCCGGCGGCGCTGGCTGATGTGCTTGGCCAGCACCTTGCCTGCAAGCTGGATTTCGCGCTCGGCCTCGGTGCGGCGCGCCCACCACGTGCTGCCATCGGCCTTGTCGAGCGCCAGCTTGCCGAGTTCGGTTGCGTAAGGCCACATCAAAGCGAGATCGGGCGGCGGTACGAGCACCGCATTGTCGCCCGCGAACTTGAGGCGGATCATCTCTCGCATTGCGCCACCGCCCGTGTTCACCGTCTGCAAGCCATCGAGCACGGCAAGGCCACGCTGGAGATGGACGACCACCGTGCCCTGCTCCGGCACGTCCGGATGATCGAAGGCTGCACTCCAGGCGCGTGCCATCGGCTGGGGATGATGCGCCCGGCTGCCGAGCACGTCGGATGCCGTGACGACGGCAAGAGGCTTTTTCCCCGGCAGGACGAAGCCGGCATCGAGATCGGCCAGCAGCGCCGTCTCGCCGTTGCGCCCACTCGTCGCCTCGTCCCAGTCCTCGCAGCGCTGCGCCCTGACGCCGCTCATCCGCTCCATCACGCGTAGATCGTCCTCCTGCGCGGCGACGAGGATCAGGCGCGAACCGGCCCGCCGCGTTTCCTCGACGAAGGCCCGAAGTGCTTTCCTTGCGGATGTCAGCTTCGAAAACTCCGGCGTGGTCTGGAACGGCGCCGCCCGCGGCAACACCTTCATGCCCTTGGCGAGCCGTTTCCAGTCACCTCGGCCCAGATATTCGCGCTCCCGCTCCGCACGTGGCGCGGCTTCCTCGATCGTGCTCAGCCAGGCGCCGGCGTGCAATGGGACCCCTGCATCGGCGATCCATTTGGCACGCCCGCAATAGTCGAACAGGCTCGCGCGCTTGCCGCGCTTGCCGGCAAAGCCAAGGCGCTCCGACATGGGATCGACCAGAAGTTCGCTGGTCTCGAATATGATGTCGTGCTCTTTCGGATCGAACGCCACGATCCGCCTGATCGCGCGATCCGAATGCTCGATCCGGAATGGTCCCAGCGCGCCTGCGGGAAATATCTCGAAGGTCTGGCCGTGAAACAGCGCCCCGCCCGGATAGTCGGGCTCGTCCTCGAGATCGTATCCCAGGGATTGGAGGCGCGCCTCGAGGTCCTGCTCGGAAAACGCGCCGCCCACCTTCAAGCTCACGCTCAAGCGCGACAGGTTAGCCGGCGGCGGCAGGCGCTCCATCACGGCTTCCGCCGTTGAAACCAGAAAGAGCGGCTTCTTGGATCTTGCGAGGCGCCTCAGGACCGAGGCTCTGCGCCCCGCGAGTTCGTGGGACGGCTCCAACTGATCGAACGGCAAGGTGTTCAATCGCGGAAACACCAGCACCTCGCAGGAAGGGTCGAGCGCGTGGATGACGCTGCCCAGCCGCTCCGCCCGGTTCTCGCTCTCGGCAAGAAAAACCAGACCGCTGCGTCCGGACTGCTTCCATTGTGCCAGCAGATGCAGAGCCATCATACCGAGGGGCGAGGAAGACGAGATCGTTGCGCGCTGCGCCCGCTTGCTCTTCTTAGGCGACTTTTTAGTCGCCCGCGCGTTTCTGGAAAGCCTCACTTGAATCCGTCTCTGATCGTCAACCGCCGGCAACTGCACGCGAGCCGCTCGCATCTCGATTCGGCTGCTTGCCGCTATGCATATGGGATTTGCCCCGCGAACGCACGCTCATGGGCAACGTCGGGGGCATCATCGTGATCCCGGCAATTTGGCCGTTGTTCGCCCAGCAGATCGGAACTGGCTCCGTTCCGACGCGTAAATGCGGACCCTGCTCTCGATGCGAAAGTCAATGCGATGGAGAACGCTCCACGGATCCAGCAGGCACGAAAAAACCCCAGCGCTTGGAGCCACGCTGGGGCGTTTCGTTCAAAATGAATCGGTTAAGCAATGACGTCCTCATAGCAGCGATTCCGCCGGGCGTTTGTGAACTGGTTCACACCCCTTGCGGCATCCAAATCAAACGACCTCGGGGAAACCGAGGTCGCCAACCTTTGTGGGGAAAGGTTTTCTCTCAGGCCCGGGGCTTTTGGGGTTGGGGATGGGCCGAGAGCCTGGATTCTACGCTCGGCAGGCGGAGTCGTTCCAAAGCGGCGGGCTAGATATCGATCGGCGCGGACCGTGCATTCAACGCCCAACTGCTCCGGATCGGAGTACCGCATCTTCGGATTTGAGCGCCCACACAGCGCGAGCTAGGATGCCCGCTTTTACGGAGGCGCATTTTGAAACCATTCATTTTCTTCATTGCGGCCATCGCACTGCTTGCGACGGCTCCTGCACGCTCACAGGCGCTGGTCGACCCAAGCAAGGTCGCCCCCGAATATCGGGAGGCGGCCGAGAAGCGCCGGGCCGAGCAGCTGCGGCAGCGCGAATGCGCGATGAAGGCGGATCTCGAGAAGGTGCTGCCGAGGGATCGCACCGCCTATCTCAACCGTTGTCTGGACACTATGGCGGCCAAGCAATAGCGCTGATCGAGCCAATTGATCGGTCGGGGCCGCTGCGGCGGCGCGATGACGGCTGCGCGCATTCTGCGAGCACCGGCCCACTTACCCGCATCGGCTGCGACAAAGCCCGTCGACCGACTCCCGAAGGCGCTTCAGGCTTTCTTCAGACCTTTGAGATCACCTGAACATCCATTTTCAATAGTTGATCGCGCATGAATTTCGTCCAGATTCAGTGCACACGCTGCAAGGATGTGTTTCGCGATCGCGCCGGCCGGTTGCAGGACGGCTATTCCAGGCAATGTCCGAGCTGCGAGGTGGTGCTGTTCTTCGCAGAGGACTCCCAACACCCCTTCATCAAGCGCGCGATGCGCAATGCGCGCAAGGCTCGCAAGGAGCAACGCGAGGCCGATGTGATCAGGCTCGCTGCGCCGGAGTCGCGAGCAGCCCGGTCGAGGTCATCCGCCGCGCGGACACGACCTGCGGGGCGAGAGGATTAGCTCACCGCCGCGACTTTCTCGGAAACAGGCGGTCGCGGATGTAGCGTGAGGTCGGCGTCAGGCGGATGCCGCGGGGCTTCTGCCAGGCGGCGCGGTCGATCTCCTTCTTGTCACCAATCGCCAGCCTGCCCTTGGCGTCCTTGGCGATGAAGATTGCGTCGCTCATCTTGCGGCCGGAGCGCTTGTTCCTGGCCTTCACTTCCTTCCAGAGACTGATCCGGCCGAGCTTCAGCTTGGGCAGCTCCTCCTTGATCTCCCGCCGCAGGCAGTCCTTCTCGGATTCGCGCGCGCGCTTGCGCCCGCCCGGGAACATCCAGAGGCCGTCCGACCGGCGTCTGACCAACAATACCTTGCCGCGCCTGGCGGCAACCAGCTTGGAAGACTTCGCCATCACTGCCGTAGATCGAGACCAGAATCGTCCAGATCGTAACTTGTCTAGTCGGATAGACAAGTTCGGGACGCATCTTGATCAGAGGCCGCGGAGCCGTTGGCTCCTGGTGCGACACGGCGGGCCGGTCGCACCGGCGAGCGCAAGGTCAGCCCTTGCCCGCCTCCGTCCTGTCCTCGGTCCTGATCCAGGCCATCATCATCTCCCACGCCACCGACAGGATGATCGGACCGATGAACAGGCCGACGATACCATGGGCGAGCGTGCCGCCGATTACGCCGACGAAGATCACGATGGTCGGCGTGGTCAGGCCGCGCCCCATGACGAGCGGCTTCAGCATGGTATCGATGAAGCCGACCAGGACGAGAAACACGGTGAGCAGCAGCGCCGTGGTGACGTCCTTGGCGGTCCAGATCCAGATGATCACCGGCAGCAGCACGAGGAAGGCGCCGATCTGCACGATCGAGAGCAGCAGCACAATGAAGGCGAGAAGGCCGGCGCTGGGCACGGCTGCGAGCTTGAAGCCGAAGCCGGCGAGCAGCGCCTGCACCACTGCGACGCCGATCACGCCTTGCGCTACGGCGCGGATGGTCGCGCCCGCGAGCTCCAGGAAATGCTCGCTCTGTTCGGGTACGATGCGAAACAGGAAGCTGCGGCCGGCTGCAACCAGCTGCGGGCCGTGCGGAAACAGGAAGCCGGCAACGAACACCGACAGTAGGAATTGGACCGTGCCGAGGCCCGCATCACCCGCGAGCGACAACAGCGGTCCCGCCAGCGGCTGGAGATAAGGCGCCACCTCGCGCAGCACTGCGCGGATGTTGGTGTAGGCCTGGTCCCAGAGGTCATAGAGCCACGGACCGACCAGCGGCCACGATTTGAGCTGCTCCGGCGCCGATTGGAGCGCCAGATCGCCGGTGCCGAGCTGGTGCGCCAGCTCCCGCACACCGTCCACGGCGCTGAGGCCGAGCCAGGTCGCAGGGCCGATGACGATGCCGAGCGTGATCAGGGTCAGGATCGCTGCCGCGGTTTTCGGCCTGCCGCCGAGGATCTTGGCGACCAAGCTGAAGGCCGGATAGAACGCGACCGCGAGCACGCCGCTCCAGGCCAGGATCGGCACGAACGGGCGGATGATCAGGAAGGTCCAGATGATCAGCAGGGCGAGCAGGCCGAGCCGGATCACGAGCTGGATGATATCCTCACCCGTCAGGAGCTGACGGAGACTTTTCACGGCTAATGCCTTCCTTGCGACATGAACGCAACTTGCGGCGCTTGCGCGGCCTAGCCGTTATTGCCAGCAACAAGCCGGGCGTCAAGGCGACCGGTTCCCGCAACATCCGCTGACTAGGAACGCATCGGACCTACCGGCATTTTGAGGACGATGACGGCCGGTCCCAGAGAGCCTGATGCACATGCGGGGATTCACCGCGGCGTCCACTATTCGCTGAAGCGGAATGCCGCGCCGGGCTACTGGCGCTATGCCTATGCGATCGGCGACAGGGTGCGCTCCGGGCGCGTGCAAGGCAAGCTGCCGCTGCTCGCCATCAGACGCGTGCAGATGCGCATTGATCGGGACTTGCGGCCTGGCTTGGCTAACGTCCGTTAACCGGATTTCCCTGGGCCAGTTTACGCCGCTGCAAAAGCCCGTGGCTACCGTGGGTTGAGGTCCTCAAAGACATTCTGTGCAATGGCCAATAGCATCTGGACGATCGAAGAATTCACCTGCCGGGGTTGCAGCATGACCTACGCCGCGACAAGGGAGGAACATGATGACGCGCATGCCGGCAGCTTCAAATGCAGCATCTGTAGCAGCGTGGTGCATAGCTGGTCGGGCAAGCATCACTTCTTCGGCTGGGAAGCGGTGAAGTCGAAACCGCCGCTGTTCGGACGGCGCTGGGCCGGAGCTGGATGATCGGCTGAGCCGCCGCGTTCCCTGACCGATCGAACGATCGTGCCTGGACACAGCGGCAGCGAAATTCGTAGCCGGGTATCGACCGAATTGCGCCAAGGGTGTTTGGACTCCGTTCACTGATCGCCGTTAGATCAGGACAGATCCTCCGCGCCGAACATCCGCCATGGCCGACCTCAACGCCGTCCTCACCAGGCTCAACGACCGTCTGCTCCGCCTCGAGGGCGAGCTGTTCGTGCTGCGTTCGCTGGCACGCGCGACGCTGACGGCGGGCGATGATCATGCGGTGCGCATGCGCAAGCTGGTCGAGGCCGCAAAAGTCGCACTCGATGACGAGGCCAAGCGTCCGCTCGACAAGCCGACGCGCAAATATGTCGATGCGGCGACCGCACTGGTGGAAGAGCTTCTGGTCGAGCCGACTCCGGCGCGGCCGCTATTCACGGTGATCGACGGCGGCCGGCGCGACTGAACGGGTCAGGTCGGCTGGCTGGTGCCGGCCGTGTTGGAATCGCCCGCCTTCAGCCGGCTGAGGCCCGCTTCGATGGTTGCGATCTCCTCGTCGATCTGACCGATGGGCAGGCTGAAATCATAGCCCGACCTGCTCTTCAGATCGACCGCGAGCCGCTGCCTGTGCATCATCAGCTCGTCGAGGCCGCGTCGGTTCTTCAGTCGGACATAGATGTCGACGATCTGCTCAATCGCGCTCGGCATGAGATTGGTCCCGGCGAAAAGGCCGGCGCGGCGCACCTACGCCGGCGGAACATTCTCGGTCGCGGTACGCAATACAAATCCGCGACGGATTCGTCGATACGCCAAGCTGGTTGATAACGTATTACCATCAGATGATTTCGCGATGCGCGGTATGAAAAAGCCGCTGGCGATCACGCCAGCGGCCAAGCCGGTTTGAAAACGGATGCGGGTTGAAATGTCGCCAGCCCCGATTTGTGCATGCTCTTACGACAGATGGAAGATCTCTTCTGTCTACAACGAAACACAAGAGCCGGCTTGCCCACATTTCCCATCCGACCGTGGCACCACGGCAACGCTGGTGGCTGCACAATCGCTGAGTTCATCGCGCCCTCACCCGGTGCATTGTTGATAACCCGCGCAAACGCGGCCTGGGTGGTGACAGGACGTCCGGACGTGTTATCGGGGGATAACGCAGCTGCGAGACGGATCGGATACCCATGCGCATTACCCTCGTCGGCTCCCGCCATTTCGGCGTGACCACCCTGAACATGCTCCGGGAGCACGGCGTCTCGATCGCGCGGGTTGTGGTGGCCGATGCCGAGGATCGCCTCGCCGCCACCGCCAAGGCGGCCGGCATCGAGGTGGTGGTCCAGGCCAATCCGAAGCTGGTGGTGGCCTCCGAGATTGCCTCCGATACCGATCTGATCATCACGGCGCACAGTCACGCCCGGATCGGCAGGGACGCGCTCGCCGCCGCCAAGCTGGGCGGGATCGGCTATCACCCTTCGCTATTGCCGCGCCACCGCGGTAAGGCCGCCGTGGAATGGACCATCAAGGAAGGCGATCCGATCGCCGGCGGCACGATCTACCACCTCGCCGACCGCATGGACGCGGGCGCCATCGCCGCCCAGGACTGGTGCTTCGTCAAGAAGGGCGAGACGGCGCGGGAGCTCTGGGAACGCGCGCTGGCGCCTCTCGGCCTCAAGCTACTGGCCGACGTGATCGATTATGCCAAGGTCCACAAGACGCTGCCGGCCAAAGTTCAGGACGAGCAGTTCGCGACCTTGGCACCAAGTCTCTCCTGACGTTTACCCTTAACGCGAGTCCGCGTTGATTTTGCAGCGGAAATCGGAGCACCAAGACTCAAATAAACCATTGTTTCCACAAACAATTTTCGATTTGGCATCGCAACAAATTTCCGTCACATTTGGTGCGAATAAACGTCAGCATATCAGACAAATTCGAGGACGGATTTCATGCGTTTAGGTCGCATTGCGGTGTTGTGTGCCGCTTCAGTTGTCGCCGGCACCCTCGCCGCTCCCGCCTTCGCCCAGAGCCCCTATGACGGCAATTGGCAGGTCACGATCGTGACCAAGAGCGGCTCCTGCGAACCGACCGCAAGCTCCATGCTGACGGTTGCCGATGGCAAGATCACTGCGCCCGGCGCTAACGTTTCCGGCACCATCGGTCGTGAGGGACTTGTGAAAGTTTCGATCAATGGTGCATATGCCAACGGTCAACTCAACGGCAACGCCGGATCGGGGAAGTGGAATGGAGCATCTGCAGGCATACCATGCAGCGGGCGGTGGGAAGCATCGCGCCAATAAACCAACTGAGGCTCGCGCCAGAGGCCGGCGGCTGCTGATCGCGGCCGCCATTTTGTTTGTGGCGAGCATCGCCCGCACTGAAAGCCAAGCCCAGTCCGGCCCGTTTGCCCCGATGGCAGGCACCTGGAGCGGCAGCGGTACCGTCATCCTCGATGATGGCTCGACCGAGCGGATCCGCTGCCGGGCCAAGTACACCCCGATCGGCCCGACCATGGAAATGTCGCTGACCTGCGCCAGCGACGCCTACAAGTTCAATCTCGGGGCCAGCGTCAAGTCAGAGGGCAGCGCCATCACCGGCAGCTGGTCCGAGGCCAGCCGCAATATCAGCGGCTCGCTCCAGGGCCGCGGCGGCGGCGGAAACTTCGATGTGGTCGCCTCTGCCGCCGGCTTCAACGCCAATATCGCGCTGAAGACGAGTGGCAACAAGCAGACCGTCACGATGCGCGCCGATAGCCAGTTCCGCGGCGCCAACATCTCGATGTCGCGCTGAGATAGCACGTTCAAGACAGTCGACCCGGCGACCTCGCCGGGTCGACTTTTTATGCCTGCGGCACGAACGCCGTGACCTCGATCTCGACCTTGGCCCGCTCGTCAACGAGACCGCCGATGTAAAGCAGCGTCGAGGGCGGGAAGTTGCGTCCAAGCGTTTCCTTCCAGCCCGCGCCAATGCCGGCCCCGGCGGCCTCATACTCGCTGCGGCTGGTCAGGTACCACGTCAGGCGGACGATGTGCTCGGGGCCCGCGCCGGCCTCGCCCAGGAGCTTGATGATCCGCTTCAGAGCTGTCGCAACTTGCGCCGCCATGTCGGGCGCGTAGTTGCCGCTCTCATCGCCGCCGGTCTGCCCGGCCAGCACCACCCAACGCCCCGGCCCGTCGACGAGGACGCCATGGGAAAAGCCGCGCGGTTTTTTCCACTCGGCTGGCTGCAAGATACGCATGAGCGAAGACCTCCCGATTTTCTCGTCGTTCGCTGACGCCTTAGCACGCCGACCTGCATCGCTGCATCCGCAGATTTGGCCGTTGCAAACGGCGGCGATGTCGCTGATACCGGCCGTCCTTTCAAGATTCCATTCTCCAGCATCTGCCCTCAATGAGCACGACACCGTCAAAAACGATGGCCGCACTGTGGATGGCCGGCTGGCTGTCGCTGATGCTGGTGATGGCGGTTGCCGGGCGCGAAGCCACGCGCGAGCTGAACGTTTTTCAAATCATGGAAGTGAGGTCGCTGCTCGGCTTCGTGCTGCTCTCGCCGATCATCTACCGCGCGGGCGGTTTCAAGGTGCTCAAGACGTCGCGCCTGCCGCAACATATCGGTCGCAACCTGGTGCACTATGTCGCTCAGCTCGGCTGGTTCTTTGCACTGACGCTGATCCCGATCGGCCAGGTGGTCGCGATCGAGTTCACCATGCCGATCTGGACGGCGATCCTGGCGGCGAGCTTCCTGTCCGAACGCATGACGCCTTGGAGGATTGCGGCCATCGTGCTCGGCCTTGTCGGTGTGATCGTCATCGTCCGTCCCGCCGCCGGCGAGATCAATCCGGGGCAGCTGATCGCGCTCGGCGCTGCCGTCGGATTTGGCGTGTCAATGGCGCTGGTTAAATCCCTGACGCGCACGGACAGCGCGCTGTCGATCCTGTTCTGGATGCTGGTGGTGCAGTCGGTCGCAGGCTTCGCTCCGACGCTGTTTGTCTGGACTTGGCCATCGGCCCATGTCTGGGCCTGGGTCGGCGTGATCGCCGTCTGCGGCACGTTTTCACACTATTGCCTCGCGAGCGCGATGCGCTATGCGGACGCGACGATCGTGGTCCCCATGGACTTCCTTCGCGTTCCACTAACCGCGACGGCTGGCTGGCTGCTGTATTCCGAGCGGCTCGACGCCTGGACGGTCCTCGGCGCGGCGCTGATCCTGTGCGGCAATCTCCTGAATTTGAAGCCGGCTCCGCCCGTTCCCGCCCGCGCGCAGTGAACCTTGCGCTGCCTTGCGCGACAAAACGAAGTGGCCGTGTGATTTGGATCACGTTCGGGAAGCATTCCCATCGTGCACATTCGGCCACACAGCAGCGGTTTGGACGCGACTTACTGCCGTTTTGGTGGCGCGGAGTCGGGCACTTCGTGTAGGTTCGTTGCCAATTTGTTGCTGCCTACAATTCGATTCTGTTGGGGATCTCAGATGCGCTATTTCACCCTCCTCGCTTCGCTGATGTGCATGGCCCTGTCGATCAGTGCCGCGAAGGCCGACCGCCGCGTCGCCTTCGTCGTCGGCAACGGCAACTACAAGAACGTCGCGCAATTACCGAACCCGCCGATCGACGCCAAAGCGATGGCGGCGACGCTGCGCAATGTCGGCTTCGAGGTGATCGAAGGATCCAATCTCAGCCGCGACCAGATGACGGAGAAGCTGCTCGACTTCGGCCGCAAGGCGCAAGGCTCCGACATCGCGCTGTTCTATTATGCCGGCCACGGCATCGCGGTCAGCGGCACCAATTATCTCCTGCCTGTCGACGCCGACATCAAGTCGGAGATGGACGTCAAGCTGGGGGCGGCCATCAACATCGACCTCACGCTCGAGCAGACCATGGGCGATGCCAAGGTCAAGCTCGTCTTCCTCGATGCCTGCCGCGACAATCCGTTCGCCGCCAAGATCAAGTCGAACTCGGCGACCCGCAGCGTCAACGTCCAGAGCGGTCTCGCCGAGATGAAGTCCGGCGAAGGCACGCTGATCGCGTTCGCCACCGGTCCTGGCCAGACCGCCCTCGACGGCCAGGAGGGCAACAACAGCCCGTTCACCCGCGCGCTGATCGACAACATCACCAAGCCCGGGGTCGAGATCCAGCAGGCGATGACGTCGGTGCGCGCCCAGGTCAATGAAGAGACCCGCAAAGGCCAGCTGCCCTGGGGCCACACCAACCTGACCGGCTCCGTCTATCTCAACCAGGCCCCCACGACCCAGGTCGCCAACGCGGCTCCGACCGCGGCTGGCAGCGTGCCAATAGCGACCGGCGGCGGCTCGGACGGCGTCGAGCTCGAATATTGGCGCTCGGTAAAGGAGTCCAACAAGCCGGAAGAGCTCAACGCTTATCTTGCCGCCTATCCGAACGGTCAGTTCAAGGCGCTGGCGCTGGCACGCCTTGCTGCGATCAAGAGCGGCCCCTCGACCGCGACCCGCACGCTCACTGCTGGCGTCGATCCCGCGACTTTTACCGACGAGGCCACTCAGCTCACCGAGGACCAGATCGGCCTCGACAAGAACCAGCGCCGCGACGTGCAGCGTCGCCTCACCGGCCTCGGCTTCGACACCAAGCAGACCGGCGTATTCAGCGATGAGACCCGCGCCGTGCTCAAGCGCTGGCAGGCCGCGCGCGGCTATCCTTCCTCCGGCTACCTCAATAAGCACCAGCACAAGGCCCTGCTCTCGGAGATCGTGGCTGCACCGCCGACCGCCAGTGATAACAGCCAGAAGGCGGCTCGGCGTGCCAGCGCTCCGGCACCCAGCAGTGCGCCGGCACCCGCTCCCCAGCGCAGCAATCCAGGCGACGCTGCCGGCGCGGCCTTCGTGGGTGGCGTCGTCGGCGGCATGATGGGCGGCATGTTCCGCCGCTGAGGCGCGAAGCCAATCAAAGCAAAAGCCCGGCTCAGGCCGGGCTTTTTCGTTGCGAGTTCCTCAGTCGTCCGTGAAGAACCCTGAATTCAGGCTGGATTGATTTGGGGTCGGGCGAAGAGGATGGCCAGGATTTGCCACAACGAGAGCCTGAGCCAGCAGGGC